>JAFDDG010000065.1 GCA_019310965.1 Deltaproteobacteria bacterium | reverse complement strand
CACCCGCGGCACGGGAATGGCGCCACGCCGTGCCACGCGACGCATGACCTCGAACTGCGCCTGCAGGTCGTACTCCGGAAAGACGGGCACATCGCCGGCACCGGGCTCCACCCGGGCTACGAACTCGCCGCTGCGCTCGGCACCATCCTCGGTCCAATGCGCATCGAAGAGCAGCGTTTCGCTCGACATGCCCGAACTCGACGGGCTCGACACCTCGGGAATGCGCGGCTGCGCGCCCCGGGGCAGCTGCCTCGCGAGCCAGGCTTCGAGGCTCTGGCGCAGCTGCTCCGGATCACGCGAGGAGCGCTTGATGTTGAGTAGCTCTTCGCTCATGGGAGGCGCATTCTATCAGCGCTGAAGGCACCGCGCGCCGCGGCTTGCACCGGCGGCGTCCGCACCGGACACTGGGCAGAAGGGCCCCCCCGAGAGAAGGGAACACCACTCCGCCCATGGTCGCCGATTCGAAGCAACCCGCCCTCGCCAACCCTGCTCGTGTCTTCCACGGCTGGCGGATCGTGGCCTCCGTCGTCGTCATCCAGGCGATCAGCGCAGGGCTCACGACCTACTCGTTCGGCCTCTTCCAACTGCCGATCGCACAGGAGTTCGGCGTCTCACGCAGCGCCGTGTCGCTGGGCATGACGGGCGCCATGTTGCTCGGATCCGCAATAGGCCCCTGGCTCGGGCGCGCGCTGGACCGACGCTCGATTCGCGGCCTGATGTTGGCGGCCGGCGCGTTGATGGCGGGCTGCTACTTCGCCATGGCTCTGGTCCCGTCGATCGAGTTGCTCGGCCTTTGCTTCGTCGTCGGCGCGGCGGCCGGGCAGACGGCGCTCGGCCCCCTGGCGGCCTCCAAGCTCGTCGCCACCTGGTTTTCGCGGATGCGCGGCCGCGCGCTCGGCGTGAGCGCCGTCGGCACATCGGCCGGCGGCCTGCTCGCACCGCCACTCGTGGCCGCAGCCATCACCGCGTGGGGCTGGCGCGGCGCCGCTGTCGCCTCCGCAACCGTAGTCGTCCTGATCGTGCTTCCGACGGTTGCGCTCGCGATCTGCAGTCGTCCCTCCGACCTCGGCCTGCACCCGGACGGAGCGTCCGAGCCGCCGCCGCGTCCGTCCGGCGCGCACCCGAGCAGCTGGTCGTTCCGCCAACTCGTTCGCAATCGCAACTTCTGTGTCGTCACGGTCGTCATCGGAACGATTTTCGGCATCATCACGGGGTTGATCACGAACCTGCCGCCCCTCGCCGCCGAGATGGGCCTCGAGCCGCAGCGCGCTGCCCTGCTGCTATCGATTCTCTCCTTCTCAGGGGTTGCCGGCAAACTCTGCTTCGGCGCCATCGCCGACCGCCTGGACAAGAGGCTGTTGATCTGGATCGGCATGGCGATGCTCGCCGGGTTCTTGCTCATCGCGCTCTCGCGGCCGGGCTTCGGCGTGCTCGCCGGCGGCGGCATTGCCCTGGGCTTTGCGCTCGGCGGTGCCTTGCCCTTGTGGGGTGCCCTGATCGGCGACTGCTTCGGCAGCGAAGCCTTCGGTGAAGTCATGGGCTGGATGACTCCGGCCATGCTGCCGCTCACCGTCAGCGGCGTTCAGCTGCTGCCTTGGTGCTACGACACATTCGGCAGCTACGAGCGGGGGTTGCAGGGCTTCCTGGCCGCGCTTGCTCTGGCAGCGAGCCTGCTGCTGCTCCTGCGTCTTCCAGAGCGGGCAAGCGACTAACGAAGATCTGGCGACGCTACGAGCGGCGCGCGCCGGCACCTGGAGCCGTCCGCGCCAGTTCTGGATCAGGCTCGGGATCGACCCCCGCCTCGGCCTGCCAGTCGCCGCACCTGACGATCCGTGCGCGCGTCGATCAATGCCAGGCCGCCGTTGATGAGCTGCGAGCCGAGCCAGCGCACGGGCTCCAGTGGCCAGGCGCGCAGACTGCGCTCCAGCGCAGCCGCGTGGGGATGAAGGCGCCCCAGAATGCGCTGCGCAAGCATCGCACCCATCAAGGTGCCCTGCGCAATGCCGTGACCGTTGAAGCCGACGCCAAAGTGCACGTTCGCATGGCTGCCTTCGACGCCGAATTGCGGCAACACGTCGAGGGTGAGGCCGATCCATCCGCCCCAGAAATGCGCAACGGGCAGGTCGCGCAACATCGGGAAGCGTTCGCGAAATGCGCGCTCGATGGCGGCGAATGCCGCCGGATCGCCGCCCGGCGCAAACCCGCTGGCGTAGCGGTAACGCACGACCTTCGAGCCTCCGGTCAGCGTGCCGTGCGCGGTGATCCGGTAGTTCTCGAGCACCTCGTGGGCGGTGTAGACGCCCTCGCGCCCGTGCCAGCCGAGAGCCTCGAGAACGCCGGCGGCGAGCGGCTCGGTCTCGAAGAGCGACACCCGCAGCGGCACCACGTGGCGACGGCGACGGCCGAGCGCATGCGTGTAGGCATTCGTCGCGATGACGGCGCAGTCGGCGCGGATGCTGCCACCGGCGCCGCGCGCAACCACCTGAGCCCCATCCTCGAGCTGCGTGACACGCGTGTCCTCGTAGACGCGCACGCCGGAGCGCAGGACCGCGGCTCGCAACCCGGAGACATAGCGACCCGGATCGAGCGTCCCGCCGCGCTCCTCCAGCACCCCACACAGAAACGCCGGCGGCAGTCCGCGCTCGCGCATCTCGGCTGGCGCGATGTAGCGCACCTGCGCCCCGAGGCTCGCTGCGGCCTCCGCCGCGCGGACGAGCGATCGCTCGTGCTTAGGATGCACACCCGCCACCAGGTTGCCGCTGGCCGTGTAATCGCAGGCGATGCCGTGCTTCGCGATCACCTCTTCGGCGTACTCGACGGCGGCATCCGCGAAGCGCACCAACGCGGCGGCGCGCGGCCTGCCGAAGAGGCGCAGGGTGGTAGGCAGATCCTTCCCGATGGTGGGCGTCAAATGCCCGGCGTTGCGCCCACTGGCACCGAAACCGCAGAAATCCGCCTCGAGTAGCGCGACGTCGGCGCCCGCGTCCCGCAGCGAGAGGGCTGCCGAGAGCCCCGTATAACCACCGCCCACGATGACGATGTCCGCGCTGCGGTCCTCCGCCAGAGCCGGCTGACGATCCTGCGGCGCCACGAGCCACGGGCTCGTCTCGAGGAAGGGGGTGTTGCGAGCTGCGGCGCACATCGCCAAACATCGTCGCCCGAAACGAGGGGCGCGGACAAGACGAATCCGCCGCCGGCATGCCAGCTGCTGCCCGCCGACATTCTTGCTCCGGTGAAGCGGCGCATCGGGTTTTGGGCGGGTCTCCGGAGCCGCACGGACGGCCGCCGCAGAGCCACTCTCGGAATCAGACCCAAGACATCCGGGAGTCCGACGAAACCCCGCTCCTGCGCTGGTGCCAGCCTTGCCGGAGCGCGACCTTCCGACGCCAGGAGAACACGAGCGCATGAGCGAAGAACGCGTCGCGATCGTTACGGGTGCATCCTCGGGCATCGGAGAGGCTGCGGCACGCTGCCTGGCAGACGCTGGCTTCGGAGTCGCCCTGGTCGCGCGGCGCGGCCCGCGTCTCGAGGCCCTGGCCAAGCAGATCGAGACCCGGGGCGGTCGCGCCTTGCCGATCGAGGCCGATCTGTCGGACCGGGGCGCGACGGCCTGTGTGGTGAGCGAGACGCAACAGACCTTCGGGCGCATCGACGTACTGGTCAACAACGCCGGCTACAGCCCGGCGGCCGCCATCGAGCAGCTGACCCGGGACGAGGTGCGTCACACCTTCGACGTGAACCTCCTCTCCGGGCTCCAACTGATCGGTGACGCAGTACCGGTGATGCGAGAGCAGGGGGGAGGACGCATCATCAACATGGGTTCGCTGGCCAGCAGTGTGCAGGCACCGCTGGCGGTGGTCTACTCCGCCACGAAGGCCGGCATCGAGGCGGCCACGCGCTGTCTGCGCCTCGAGTTGGCGCCCTGGAACATCCAGCTCTCACTCATCATTCCGGGCTTCGTCGACACCCCGACCTTCGACAACTCGCGCGCCATGTCGCAGGAGCTGCGCGCCGACGCCTCGAATCCCTACCGCCAGCTGATGTTCGACCTCGACGAATTCGCGAAGGCTCAGCTCAAGCACGCGCTGCCCGCCGAAGCCGTCGGTGCCGTCGTGGCCCGGGCGGCGACGGCGCGCCGTCCGCGCGAGGTGTACTACGCGCCGCGCTCGGCACGGCTGCAGAGGATGGCATTCGGTGCGCTGCCCGAGCGCTGGGCGGACCGCTTGCTCAACCGGGTCTACCGCTCGGCGTCACCCAGCGCTTGACCCACAGCACCGCCGCTCAGGTGGGCTCGGGCCGAACGCCGAAGCGCTCGCGGTAACTCTTGAACGTCTGGCTCACCGCCTCGGCGTCGAGACCGAAGCGCGCCAGGCTGTAGTCGTGCACGCCGTGTCCCGCCCGCGGGCTCTCGGCGACGAAGGCGTGCATGCGCGCCTCCGCCCGGGAGGTGAGCTCGAGGTCGAAGTGGCGATAGATGCGCCGCACGCAGCCGAGCGGGTCGGCGACGATTTCGTGGAAGTGCAGGTCCAGGAACTGCCCGGCCTGATCGGGCCGCCCTGCCCGCGCCCGCATGCCCTGATCGATCAAGGTCGACCAGAGGTGCAGCTGCTGACGCCCGATGGCGACCGGGTCGACCGCATCCGATGCGACTCCGCGCATGCAGTACTCGAGACTCGAGACAGAGGGCACCACGCGCAGTGGATCGCGGTGGGTCTGCACGATGAGCGCATCGGGATACGTCGCCAATAGGGCGTCCACCGGACCGAGATGGCCGGGTGACTTCAACACCCAGCGCTCCCCCGGGCAGCGCGACTGCAGGTGTTGCAGGAAGCGACGATGCCAACGATAGGCCGGCGCCATGTCCTGGTCGACGAGCCACTCCTGGTAGCTCGCCACATCGAAACACATCTCGAAGCGAATACTCATGAACTCGCTGGCCGTGAGCACGATGCACTCTTGCGGCATCAGCGAGCCGACCGGGTGGATCTCCTGAAAGCCCGGCGCGAGCTGGCGCAGCTGCTGCATGCGCGCTTCGGTGTGCGCGATGCGCGGGTCGTTCGCGTACGTCGCCGTCTCCGGCGGCGGACACGGCTCGTCCACCTCCCAGGACAGCGGCGCACGGTGGGCCGGATCCCGCGCCAGTAGCGCGTAGAGAAGCGAGGTGCCGGTGCGCGGCAGCCCCACCACGAAGAGCGGGCGCCGGATCTCCTGCGCGGCCACCTCGGGGTGCCGCTTGCGATGTTCCACCAGCCGCAGCCGATGCCCGAGCAACTCGCCGAGCTGACGACGCGCAAAGAAGCGACCAAAGGGGTTGAGCTGCGCGTCGCATTCGAGGGAGGCGAGCAGCTTGCGCAGCCCCGGCAGGAACGAGTCGGAGCCGAAATCGTCGAGCTTCGTCTGACGACACGCGAGCTGGAGCACGCGGTCTTCGTCGAGGCGCAGGCCGCCCCAGCCCATGCGCCCCAGGCCGCGGCCCAGGGCGTTGGCTGCGCGCAGCGGGAGAGGGCGAAACGGCGCAGCCAGTCGAGATGTGCTCACGCCAGCGGTCCTCCACGCGTGCACGGGGGCCTCGCAACGCTACCCGGCCCGACCTCTCGCTGGCGCCCCATCCGACAGGAATCAGACCGATTCGAGCCACGAGTCTGATGTTTTCGGCTCGTAAGTCCTGCTCCCCGGGCACCCGAGAAGGGAGTATTCTTGTCACGGTGCGGGCTCCGCTCGCGCGAGGCCAACGATGGGATCACAGACGAGCCAGCTGCGACCGGTGCCCAAGGGCAAGGCGGCCACCCAGGAGCGCATCCTGGCGGCCGCCACCGAGCTCTTCATGGAACGCGGCTACGAGAAGACCACGGTCTCGGATGTCGCCGAGCGCGGCAGCGTGAGCCGCGCGACCGTCTTCTGGCACTTCAGCGACAAGGGCGGACTGTTTCGCGAGGCCTTCTCCCGCGTTCTGGCACCATTTCGCGAATCGCTGGAGCGCGACTTCCACGAGTTCCCCCCCGCCGAGCGCCTGCAGGCCCAACTCGCCATGAGTGGCCAGTTCGCGCAGGACCACCGCGCCGAGATCGCCGCCTTCGTGCGCTGGGCCATCGAATCACCGGTGTTCCGCGACAGCGTGATCGCAACGCTGCTCGACCTGAATCAGCGCTTCGCCGGCGTGCTCACACAGACGCTGGCGGAGATCGAGCCCGCCAGCGGCGACCCAAAGCAGCTCGCCACGGGGCTAATGCTGGCCTTCGACGCGAACCTCCTGCTCTCCATCTTCGATAGCGAGAACGCCCGCTTCGCCGAGCGCGACGCCGCCATCCAGGCTCTGGCAAAGCTGATCTCGGCGCGGAGTGGCGATTGAAGACGACCCCATCCCTGGAGCTCGAAGCGCTCGAAGACAGGGCTGGCCGGGCCGGCGGCGGCGGGCTGCTCGAGCGCGATCCGAACCGAGGTGCGCGCTACGGCGACCGGGGGCCGCCAGGACTCGACGCCGGGATGCTGCGCGCCCGCAGGGTCGCCAACGCCTGATCCGCGTGGGCATCCATGCCGAGCTCGCTGTGAATCACCGCGAGCACACGCCGATCCGTGTCGATCACGAACGTCGCCCTCTTGTTCGGCAGCGGACCCATGCGCTTCACGCCGAATTGTCTGGCGATGCTGCGGTCCGGATCCGAGAGCAGTGGAAAAGCGAGAGAGTTCTTCTCGTCGAAAGCCTTCTGCCGGTCCACCGGATCGGCGCTGATTCCCGCGCGCTGCGCGCCGAGTGCTGCAAACTCGGCTGCCAGGTCGCGAAAATGACAGCTCTCCCGGGTTCAGCCCGGCGTCATGGCCTTTGGATAGAAGAAGAGCACCAACGGTCCGTTGGCCAGCAGGCCCGTCAGGGTGACTGCATTCCCCGCCTGATCGATCGCACTGAAGTCCGGCACCCGATCTCGCTCGTGCACGTTACCTCCAACAGGGGTTGAGTCAGACGCTAGCCGATGCCTGCCGAGACGGGACAGCCCGTCACGCGAAGAGCCGGCCGCCGCATCAGGGCTCGGGAACGCCGCGCGTGAGCGGCACGCGGATGGGCTCGCTTCGCACGACGACTTCGATCGCGCAGTCCGACTCGTCAACGCGCGTCACCTCATCGTCCCCCGCATAGAGATCGACCTCCAGCCGGCGGGTTTCCGCGGGACGAAAGCGGCGCCGCTGCGTCATGGCTCCGTGCCGCGCCTCGGCCGGGCCGAGCTCCACGTCGACGCTGCCGTCGGCGTGGCAGGCGATCACTAGCCGGTCCCGCGCGTTGGAGCCGTGCCAGTGCGGTTGCCGCGCCAGTGCGCGATAGACGTCGAAGGCGGCCTCGGAGAGCCCCTCGAGGCGCACCCCCAGGCGTTCGCGCAGTACACGCCCCGCAGACGCGCGCCACGCGACGGGCAGCGACGAAATCGCCGCATCGAGCCGCGCCGCATCGCTGCGCGCGCGCAACGCATCGAGCTCCGCCGACCATTGCGCGGCGTCGAGACCGACGAGCAGCCACGCGTCGAGCGCTGCCGCCTTCTTTCGCAGCCCGCGCATGGGCAGCTCGTCCTCGAACTCCACGAGCTGCGGGCGCAGCGGACGGATCGCCGTCGCAACGGCACCGTCGTAGTCGGCGAAGGCTTGATCGTGGTCTTCCGGCAGCGGCTGCCAACCCGCGCGGCCGAGAATCCGGGCCCAGCGCCACTGCTGGGGGTGCCGATCCCAGTCGCCCACCCACCAATCGACCAGCCGTGCACGCAGGTAGGCCCGCACGTCGACTGCGTCGCTGCCCCCCGCTTCCCAGCGCCGCCACAGCTCCTCGCTGCTCAGGATCTCCAGCGCCCCGAAGTCGCCGGGCGCACCGTTCTCACCCGGCAGGGGATAGCGCGCCAACATTCCCACGCTCCCTGCGAAGCGCTCGCGAAACTCGCCGAGGCGTGGATCGTCGGGCATCACCACGAGCTCGTGCAGCGGTACGAGGATGCCCTGGTCACGCATCAGCTTTGAAACCACCAGGGGTGCCGCGGGCAACGTGGCCGACCCCTGGTCGCGGAAGAGCGCCTGCTGCGGCCCCCAGCGCAGCCAGTCGGGCAGGCTTCGGTCGAGGCGTTTGCGCACCGTACGGAAGGTGTAGGAGCCGCCGTCCGCCGCCGCGAAGGCGAGCCCAAGCGTCTGGAGCGCGCCCACCTGCTTGACGGGCCGCAGGCCGCCACCCACAGCCGCGAGGTCGAGCTCGCGAAGTTCGATGGGCTCGGTCCAGAGGTCGCGCCAATTGTCGCCCAACAACCAACGACCGACGAGGCCGCGCTCGAATTCCGGCGCCACCGTGATCTGGCCGCCGGCGCCAGCCTGCAGGGGAACCTCGGACACACAGGCAAGCAGCGCGACGAGCGCGAGCGCGGTGACCAGGGATCCGGCCCGCAATGGATTCACGCGACGGCGCCCTTGACCTTCAGAGCGATGATCTGCTCCGGGTCGTAGCCAAGAGATGCGAGAATCTCATCGCCGTGCTCATTGAACTCCGGCCCGCGCGCCGTCGGGGTGGGCTGCTCGTCGAACTGCACCGGGCTCGCCACCAGCTCGAAGTCGACGCCCGCCTTCGTCTGCACGCCGGCCATGTAGTCGTTTGCGCGCATCTGCGGGTCGGCGGCCACCTCCAGCGTGTTCTGCACCGGCGCCCACTGGCCCTTCAATGTCTGGAGGCCGCGGTCCACTCGGCCAGGGTTCGCGTCGCCATCACCTCGCTGATGATCTCTCGGGCGAGGCCGGCGTTCGTCGCCAGGTTCTCGTGTGAGTCGAAACGCGGGTCACTGGCGAGCTCCGGACGGCCGATGTGCCCGCAGAAATCGGGCCAGTAAGCGAACGCCTGGAGCATCACGAAGCAGACGAAGCGCTCGTCCCGCGTCTTGTAGGTTCCGGTCAGCGGGTTGCCGGGGCCCCGGCTCGCCTGGGTCGCCATGCTCGTCAGGCCCCAGGGTGCTTCGTTCTGCAGCGATAGCGCGATGGCCGCCGACATGGCCCACGCACCGGAGCCGAGCAGCGAGACATCCACCACACCCGCCTCCCCGGTGCGCTCCCGGCGCAGCAATGCGGCCGCTATGCCGCCGGCGATGGTCATCCCGCCGATGGAATCTCCGTAGGCGGGAGCGGGCTGCGGCAACGCGCTCGGAAAACCCGGTGGCGTGATCGCAGCGGCGCTGGCGGCACGGCACCAGAAGCCCGTCATGTCATAGCCACCGCGCTCGCGGTCCGGCCCCTTCGGGCCGAACGCCGTGCCGCGCGCGTAGATGATGTCGGGATTCTGTGCACGGAGATCGTCGACGCTGATCTTGAGCTTGTCCAGCACCTGCGGCTGCTTGTTGGTGAGAAAGACATCGCTGGTCTTCGCGATGGCGTAGAGCACGTCGAGCCCGTCTGACTGTGCCAGATCGAGGCCGATCGAGCGCTTGCCGCGATTCGAATGCTCGAGAATCACGTGCACGCCCTTCGAGAGATCGAGGACTCCGATTCGCCCGAGGCCGCGCATGGCATCGCCGCGCACCGCGTGCTCCACCTTGATGACATCGGCACCCCAGTCCGCCAGCACAGCAGACGCCGCCGGCACGAAGGTGTGCTCCGCCACCTCGAGAACGCGAATGCCTTCCATCGTCTTCGTCATGGGCTGCTCCTGTCGCCACCCGGAGGACGCCCTGCTCACACTACAGCGCCCACCCTGTGAGCGGGGCCAAAACGCCTGCCAGGTGCCCGGGCATGGACGCCGCCGCCTCTTCGGTGGCATGATTCCGCCTCGCACCCGGACCCCGCACCGGCGCTGGCTACCCGCTCCTACCCCGAGAATTCACCCCCAACCCCAAGGGAGATTCGATGCCCTCCGCCCGCGAAGAGACCCTCGTCTTGTGCGACGCCACGCTCATCGGGGGCGCGACAGAGATCACGGCCGACCAGTTGAAGCAGATCGTCCACGCCACCGCGGGGGCCGGCTTCTCCGGAGTTTCACTCTGGGCCCTCCATCACCTGGCGGCGGTGGGCGGCGGCATGACCGATGCCGCCGTGCAGGCACTGCACAGCGACGCGGGCCTCTCCGTGCCCATCGTCGAAGCACTGCTCGGCTGGGAAACCGGCGACACGAACACGATCGACGGGCAGTGCACGGGCACGCTCGACGTCGCGGCCCGCTACGGCGCGAAAACGGTGGCCGGCGTGGTGCTGGGTCCCAGCCTCGATTCGTTCGACGCGGCGGTGTCGGGCTTCGCCTACCTGGGAGAGCGCGCCGCGGAGCGCGGCCTCGGCATCTGCGTCGAGTGGCTGCCGTGGACGGGGCTCCCGGATCTCGGGACCGCCTGGAAGCTCGTGCAAGACACCGGGCTCGACAACGTCGGCCTCATCGTCGACGCCTGGCACTGGCTGCGACAGCCGGGCGGCCCGGATCTCGAAACGCTGCGCCAGATTCCGGGCGAGCGGATTCACTGCGTGCAGCTCGACGACGCCCCCGCCCAGCCGCCCGGCGACGACATCCTGGCGGAGACCATGGCCGCGCGCCTGCTGCCGGGCGACGGCGACGTCGACTATGCGGCGCTCTTCGCCGTGCTCGACGAGATCGGCGCCGACCCGATCTGGGCGCCGGAGGTATTCAACACCGAGCTCTTGGCGCTCGGCCCGGACGAGATGGCAAGGCGCATCGGCGCGGCGACGCGCAAGCTACTCGGGCTCTAGAGCGCAGCGCGCCTCATTCGGGTTTGCGGAACTTCAAGGTCATGCGGTTCGACTCGCCGATGGCCTGGAGTTGCGCGCGTCGTGTGGGATCGTCCCGGCTCGTCGAGAGCGAGGGCGGCAGCCGCCAGACGAACTCATCTTCGTTTGGACGATCTTTCGTCTTCGTTTGGACGATCTTTCGGGTTGGCATTCACCTCGGTCGCGCCGAGATACTCGAAGCCGGCCTGCTCGAGCCGCGCGATCAGAGCGTCGCGTTTCAGGTAACCGTTCGAGCCGTCGGCCCACGCGTCCGGCGTGTCGCTCCGCGCCTCGTGCTGCACGACGCCGAGGATGCCGCCCGGCTCGAGCCCCCGCTGCGCATCGGCGAGGGCAGCCGTGAGGTAGCCACCCTCCGCCTCGACCCGATTCAGGTTGTGAAGCGCCCGGATGAAGAGCACCGCGTCGGCAGTGCCCGCGACGGCCTCGGGCATCGATCCGAGCACGAAGGCGGAGACCGGCGCCGCGCCGGCCCCGCGCCAGCTCTCGGCCTCCTGCGTCCAGGTCTCGACCCAGCGCTTGCGCGCCGCCAGGCCTTCGCCCTTCAGGAAGCCCAGCTTCTCGACCATCTCGAAGGAATAGTCGGCACCGATCAGGAGACCGTCCTGCCCGAGATACGCGAGCAGGATCTTCGAGTACCACCCGGCCCCGGGCAGCACCTCCACGACGGTCATGCCGGGCGCAATGCCCAAGAACTCGAGGGTCTCCTGGGGATGGCGGAAGGCGTAGCGCGCCTGCTGTTCCTCGGACTGGGCTCCGAGCACCTCTGCGAGCCGGGCTGAATCCGCTGCCGCGGCACCCGTGTCGGCCGGCGCGCCCGTCTGCTGCCCGCAGGCCGCCAGCAAGAGCAACATCCAGATCTTTCGCGATGTTCGCATCTCGGCTCCTCCCTGGCTGATTCTAGGCGAAGTACTCGACGTGGTCGCGGCGCTCGATGCGCAGGCGCGGACGCGTCGAATACAGTGGCAGCAGCCCCGTGCTCTCGAGCAGCGCGTCGGCCCGCGCCCGGTCGTCAGGTGCGAGCCCGGCGTGGTGGTCCTGCACGCGCTGCAGCAGCCAGATCGTGTAGTGGCGCACGCGGAGCTCGATCGACACGCCGCGCAACGTGATCGTGTGACTGCCGAACGGGCCCTGAGCTCCCATGCCGGAGCTGGTGCCCGGCACGCGGGCTGCGGCCTCGACCTCCGGATGTTCGGCGAGCCACCCGTCGACACTCGCCACGATGCCGACGAGCTCCGGCAGGAAGTCGCGCGCCATCAGTCCGAGAATCGGCAGCAGCGTCTCCGGCACCGCGTCCTCCGCGAGAAAGGCGTCGCGCGCCTCCGGAAATTCTGCCATGGCGGCGTCCGCGACGTTCATGCGTTCCACCCAGCGATAGAGCATCGGTGCGCGGCGCTTCATCAGATTCGCCGGGTGCGGATCGCGGCCGAGATGCGCGTAAAGCGGCGCGATCATGCCGAAATCACCCACGGACGGGCGCCCGCCGAGCAGATACGGGTGCACGCGAAAATGCAGCTCCAGGAGATCGAGCAGCTCTTCGTAGGCGGCCTCGATGGCCGACACGCTGACGGGCGTGACGCCGAGGGCCGGCAGCATGACGCTGCGCATGACGTTCACGACCGCGAGCGCGCGAGCGCGCCCGGGGAATGCGGGATCGTCGCCGTCCGGCAATGGGACCTCGGTCTCGCTGATGCCTCGACTGAACTCCTGAATGAGGAACGCGTCGTTCTCGTCGGGAAAGTTCCAACGGTAGTGCATCGCGGGCTTCAGCAGCCCTTCGTCGCCGTAGAGCTCGAAGAGCAGCGCGACGAGGTGCTGGCAGGGCCCGGCGGGCACCACTGCGGGTTTCGGATGCCGCGCCTCGATGAAGTCGATGATCTCCGTCGTGTCCTGAACGAATTCGCCCGTCGGGGTCTCGAGAATCGGCTGATAGGGATGCCCTACCGCCTGCGCAGCGCGCGCGAAACCGGGATGGTTCGTCGAGCGCGTCTCGAAACGCACGCCCTTCTTGCGCAGATACGAGCGGCCCTTGCCGGTGTAGAGGGACATCTCGTTGCCGTACAGGATGTAGTGGGGCTGCGACATCTTCCGACGAGCTCCTCAGCCTCGAGGCGATGGACCGCTGGAGCGACCCTCCCCGACCCTGACCCACTGCGACCTCGAAGCGCCGCTGGAGAACCTATAGCTCGCCTGGCGTGCGAAAGAGAGCACGCGGAGGCACGCGTGCAAGACGCGAGCGTGCGGTGCGAATGATCGCCCGGGAGTCGATCACAGCGACCCGTGATCCTCTCGCCCTGGTTCGCTGCTGTCGATCGGCATAGGCTCTGGGCCCGGTCCGAAAGCCACCGAGATTCACGGAGAGACGCCTCTGATGAGCCAAGAGAGCGAAATCGCGATTCCCGAGTCCTGTCACGAAATCCTTTCCGACAACACGGAGGGGACGCTGAGTACATTGCGCAAGAAGGACGGCCTGATCTCCAGCAACCCGGTTGGCTTCGTATGGGATGGTCAGCGAGTGCGGATCTCGACGTTGAAGAGTCGCGTGAAATATCGAAATTTGATCGCCAACCCACTCGTCACGCTCTGCGTGGTTTCCCACAGAGACCTCATGCAGTACGTCGAAATTCGCGGGCATGCGAGCATCGAAGAGGACCCCAACGGCAGCTTCTTCCGCGAGCAATACCGGCGAGGAACCGGAGGGCTGGAACCGCCGGAAGGAATCGACCCGCCCGACGCCGAGCGCGTTACGATCACCATTCACCCACGACAGGTTTCGAGCCCATCGCTCTACGCTGGACGCCTGGACCAGAAGTAGCTGCGACAAAGCACACCGGCGGGGAGAACGATGAGCGACGCTGACGATCGGTTCGCCATCATCGCGGCACTGGACCGCTACGCGGAATGCCTCGACACGCGGGACTGGGCCGGACTCTCGGACGTATTTGCCGACGACATCGATCTCGACTTCGGAGTCTGGCGGGCAAGCGACCTCGAGGGCGTCCGCAGCAACATCCGCCGGTTCCTCGATCCCTGCGGTCCGAGCCAGCACCTGCTCGGCAACTATCGCATCGAGCTCGATGGCGACCGCGCGACGAGCCGATGCTACTGCCGGGTCATGCATTTCGGCAGAGATGAACACGCAGGAAAGACGTACGAAGCCTGGCTCGAGTACGCCGACGAGTGGACGCGTACCGCCCTCGGCTGGCGCAGCGTCAGGCGCATCGCGCACACGTCGATGCAGCAGGGCGACCCGTCGCTTCTCGGATCTTCGAATCGCTAGAAGAGCACCTCGCTCGTCTGCGATGCCGGCACGACGTAGAAGGTCCCAGGGAAGGGCGGGTCGACATCCTTCACCGCCGCCAGGTAACGGCGAATCAATTCCCCCGTCGACGTCTTCCGGTAGTACCAGCTCTCGGTGGCTCGCGCGGCCGGCACATGCTCGGAGAGACCCAGCGCGGCTTCTTCGTAGTACGCGCGGATATCCATCAGGAGCGTCGTGGGGTCACCCCCCACATACTTGACTTCGTTCCAAGCGGCTCCTTCGACGACCTCGACGAAGGCCCGAATCGCGTCGGGAATTCCGTCGGCATCGACGACCCGCCCGACCTGGCTCGTCCCGATTCGCGCCACACCCCGATCGTGGGCCGCCCGCAAGCCACGCGCCTCGCCGATGGCGGCGGGCTCCTGTGGATCGAGTCTCGGCGGGATCGGGCAGGACAGCGGTGCGTCGACCTCGTCCTCGATGACGATGTCGAAGTCCTCGATCAAGGGTCCGTCGGTCCGCGGCAGCAGGGCGAAGGCGGCAGCCAGAACACTGCGTTGGAATTCCGCGTCGAGCGGCTTGCCCAGAGGGCGGCCCAATGGGAATTCACAATAGAGACCCCTCGGCGGCCCAATCAGCTCAGCCGCCGAGCGATTCGCGAGCAGCGACACCGTCGCGATGCCGGAGGCCTCGAGCGCACGGGCGAGCGTACTCACGGTACGCGTGCACATCGGTCAGACGGGCGTCAGCAGCGCGACATCGACGCCGTCACCTCGGAGCGTTGCGGCGAGTCGCGGCCCGGTGTCGAGAAGGAAGGTCGAGAGCTCGAAGGTCGATCCGATGAACGAGGCGTGTCGAGGTGCGACCTCTCCAATCTTGCCTTCGGCTTCCATCTCCCGCAGGCGATCGATCGGAAAGGCGACATTTCGGTCCAAGGCGAAGCCGGAGCGATCCAGGTTCGTGCTGTTGTGCGCCATGATCAGACCCTGTGCAGCGCGATCGAACAGGCGGTACTCGTGGGTCTGGTCCTCCCAGGGTTCGCCCGGGAAGGCGAGCGCCGCCGTGGTCACGATCGCCACCGTCGCGTCTTCGAGCGGCGGAGCCGAGACCAGCTCGACCGGCGGGAAATCGATGCCCGGCGGGATCTGGCCCACGGCGGCTCGCATGTCAGAATCGGCACTCATGACGCCCCCTCCATCCTAGCGCTCGACCCGATCACCATATCCGATTCTGCCCTGCCGAGGCCGTCCGAAATCGGCCGGAGCCCTTCAGAGTTCAGGGATCAGCCGGGAGAACTCCTCGATCATCGGCATCACGATCTCCGGCTTGTCCCAGTTTTCCCCTCCGACACCGATGTTGCAGCGGTGTACCCCCAGGTCCCGGTAGCCCTTGAGCAAGTCAGCCGTGAGGGGGGACATCACCACCAGGGTGATCTCCACTTCGTCGGGATCGCGACCGAAGTGCCTGACCTGCTGCCGGAAATCGCGGATGCCCGCCTCGACATCCGGCATGCCGACATCCGCCGGCAACCAGCCATCGGCCCATCGCGCTGCATGGCGTCTTCCCAGCGGGCCCATCGCGCCGAACAAGATCGGCGGGCCGCCCGCCTGCAGGGGCTTGGGCTCGAACCAGACCGGATCGAAGTCGATCAGCTCGCCGTGGAACTCCGGCTCGGCCTCGTCGAACAGAACGCGCTGGGCCGCGACGGTTTCCTCGAGGGCGAGGTAACGCCGCTTCCACGGCAGACGCGTGGCATTCTCGAAACCTTCCTCGTTCCAACCCACGCCACAACCAATCATCAGGCGGCCATTCGACAGGCGATCCAGCGTGACGATGGTCAGCGCCTGGGAAAAGAGCTCCCGTTCCAGCAGCAGGGCGATCCCCGTCCCCAGCTTCAGCCGCTCCGTCACCGCCGCGGCGGCCGTCAGCGAGACGTAGGGATCCATGATCTTCTTGTAGGGCTCGGGCATCTCGCCACCGGGCGGATAGGGTGACTTGCGCGAAATCGGGATATGGCTGTGCTCGCCGTACCAGAGCGACTCGAAGCCCGCCTCTTCCAGCGCCCTTGCCAGTACCGCCGGCGCCAGGTCATCGACCGTATTCATGCTGGTAAAACCGAGATGCATCGCCTCACTCCTTTCGGGCTCGAATGTCCGTGCCGGCGCCGACTCTCGCTTGTGGCCGAGCAGACGGCGAAGCCACTCGCACTCGCGGCGCTCGAGATGTCGCGCCCCACAGAGGCCGGCTCCCTGCCGGCTCGATCAGTAGTAAACGTTCGGGCTGCCGCCGCCGACACTGATCGACTCGCCGGTAAGCGCAGCCGCGAGCGGCGACGCCACGAAGGCCGCCACCTCCGCAATCTCCTTTGCCTTCACGATCCGGCCAATCGCGTTGCTTTGGCCGATCCGCTCGAGCAGCGTGTCGACGCCGACGCCGTGGGACTCGGCCATGCCCTCGAGCCGGGCGCGAAAGGCTTCGGTCTCGACCGCGCCGGGCTGGAGCGTGTTCACCGTGATGCCATGGGGACCGAGCTCGTTCGCCAGCACCACACCCAGATTCGTCACGGCGGCGTTGCGCATGCCTCCGCTCACGCCGGACGCCATGCGGGTTGCGAGGCCACTGATCTGGATGATTCGACCCCAACCCTGTTCGACCATGTGTCGCGCAGCCGCGCGCGAGGCTCTCACATAGCCCAACACCTTCGTATCGAAGTCGGAGCGCAGCAGCGAATCGTCACCTCCGAGAAGCGTATCGGCCGCGCCCCGCCCCCCGACGGCCGCCGCGTTGTTGACCAGGATGTCGACCCCTCCGAGCGTGCGCACCGCAGACTCGATCATCGCATCGACCTCTTCGGCCTTCGAAGTATCGGCGACGACAGCACTGACCTTCCTGCCGGTTTCCGCCGCGATCTCTGCCGCAGCGGCGACGAGAGCCTCTTCGCCTCGCGCACAGACGACGACGTCACAGCCCTCGCGAGCGAGCACATGGGCAATCGCGCGACCGATGCCCCGGCTTCCGCCGGTCACGACGGCCCTCTTTCCAGAGAGTTGAAGATCCATTCTGCGTTTCTCCTCGCACCAGGCCCGCTGATGAATTTCCTGATTTTCCGTCGGTCAGCAAGCGATGCTCGGCGTTGACATCGCATATGTGGGGCTCCATCGCGCCCGCCGGCACGCCGATGAGTCAGGTATTCTGAATTCGTTGAGAAGAGTGTATGCCAACCCTCGAGCACGCATGAGTGGAGGACGTGCAGCGACGGTCCGCGTTGCCGCTTGGATCGCCCTGGGAACGCTGCTGGCGGTTTCGGCGGCCGCGGCGCCGCCCGTTCACGCACGCGCCCGCATCGGCGCCCGGCTCGAATCCGCGTTGCATGCCCCCGTTCCCGCGGAGGGAATTGCAATCCGCGTTTCGCTTCGGCGCGACGACCTGCCCCAACCGGGCTCCCTGCGGAGCCAGCGGGTCCGGGCCCGCCAGGATGAGGTGCTCTCAGCGGCGGCACCCGGCGGCTTCAGGCTCAAGCACCGCTACCAATCCCTGAGCGGCTTCGCCGGCTGGGCGAAGCCGCAGGCAATCGAGGCGTTCCTCCGGCACTCTGCAGTCCGCGCAATCCATCTCGACGGCCCCGTTTTCGCCTCGCTCGGACAAGGCGGCGCGCTCATCGGCGCAAACACGATGCACGCACTCGGCTTCACGGGCGCGGGCATCAACGTCGCGGTGCTCGACACGGGCATCGACACGAATCACCCCGGCCTGCAGGACGACCTGGTCGCGGAGGCGTGTTTCTGCGACGCGCACCCGTCACCCCAGCACGGCGCCTGCTGCCCGAACGGTCAGCTCACGCAGACCGGACCGGGCTCCGCCGAAGACGACAACGGACACGGGACGAACGTCTCCGGAGTGATCACCTCGCCCTCCGGCATCGCACCCGACGCCGGCATTGTCGCGGTCAAGGTGCTGAGCAGCGGGGGCGGCGGCCGGGATTCGAGCATCGACATGGGCATCGACTGGGTGCTGACAAACCACGCCCTTCATGGCATCCGCGTCGTCAACATGAGCCTTGGCGACGGCGGCGAACACTCGGACCCGAACGCCTCGGCGTGCTCGGGTCACCCGAACGCCGACGGTATCGCGGACCTCGCGGCAGCGGGGGTGGTGACCTTCGTGGCATCCGGCAATGACGGCCATGACGACGGGATCTCGGCACCGGCCTGCATCGCGGAGGCGATCTCGGTCGGTGGCGTCTACGACGCGTCGCTCGGCTCGATCGGCTGGTGCGGAAACCGCGTTTGCACCACCGCTCTGTGCACCGACACGGCGCATGAGGACGTGTTCGTCTGCCACTCGAACAGCGACGAGATCCTCGACGTGCTCGCACCCAACTGGGAGACGACCACGACCGACGTCGGGGGCGGCTTCACGAGCTTCGGCGGCACCTCCGCGGCAAGTCCCTACGCGGCTGCCCAGGCGGCACTGCTGCTCGAGGCAGATCTCTCGCTCACGACCGAGCAGATTCGGACCCGGATGAAGGCCTTCGGGCCGATGGTCACGAACCCGGACAACGGCCTGTCATTCCCACGCACGGACATCGCGGGGGCACTGCTGGATCTGATCGCGTTGTGCGGCAATGGCGAACTCGAGCCCGGCGAGCAGTGCGACGATGGCAACACGAACCCAGGTGATTGCTGCTCGGCAAGCTGTCAGTGGGAAAGCTCCTCCTCGAGCTGCGACGACGCGAGCCTGTGCACCGAGAACGATGCCTGCGACGGCTCGGGAACCTGCGCGGGCACAGCGATCGACTTGGCCAGCTGCGACGACGGGATTGTGTGCACGGCAGACGCCTGCGACGCACTCGAAGGTTGTACGCACACACCGATCCCGAACTGCTCGATCGAGATTCCCACGACGCCACCGGGGGGCCGCCTGATCCTAGTCGCATTGGTGGCCTCACTCGGGGCGAGCCTGCTCTGGGGGCGGCCGCGCGAGGCCTGACTCTCACTGGTACCGGGCGCGTCAATCTGCTCGGGCGGGCGCAGGTCGAGTCGACACGCCCTGTGCGCGATCAATCGACCATGCGTTTCTCGAGGGGGTGCCACGCCCACACCACCAGCGCAGACCTGCTTGCTCAACGAGGACTTCCGGGTGAGGGGTTCTGGTGGGAGCGACTGCGGAGACTCAGTAATCAGGCCAGGACTACCAGTGGCCCTTCGCTGCACCACGCCCCTTGCCAGGGTTCTTCTTGGCCATTCCGTGTTTCGCTTGCTTCTTGCGCAAGCCCGGTGGCAGTGAATCCGAAGGGCGCAGCTTCCACTGACCTTCCAGTTCAGTGCTCGCGTACCAGCTGCCGTCCTCGATGCGCAGGTAGTACCCGTTCCAGTAGTAGTAGTTCGGGACGTCGATCACGACGTAGACACCAAGCTCCGAGTCGAAGGAGAGTTCCATCTCGCCATCGCTGCCGTGGTGCTTTCGCCTATGGCCGTGAGCAGGCGCATGGGGCGGAGGCTCGGACCCAGCCCGACCGTGGCTCGCGTACGGGCCGCGCTTGCCAATCGTGACAGACGAGCCGTGACTGCACCCAGACAACACGAGCGCCAGCACGCTGCAGGCCAACGCACCACCAAGCATCACGCCACGCATGAGACTCCTCCCGGACCGCGTCCCAGAAATGGGGGACGACGGGGAGAACATCGTCCGATCGATGGGCCTCCTTGACCCCCAGCGGAGAGAGACCGAGCAGCGGAAGGTCTCTCGATCGAGCCTTTGACCGCGGCACACCCAGGATGTCGACCGGCCGAGCGCCGAGCGCAGCTAGACTCCCCCCGTGCAGATTCCCCCTCGCCCGCACCTTCTCGGCATCGACGATGGCCCGTTCGAGAAGTTCGTGGACGAGCGGGTGCCGCTGGTGGGCGTGATGATGGAGGGCCCGGATCGCATCGAGGGGGTCGCCACCACGTCCTTCCCGGTGGACGGCGCGGGCGTGGCCGAATTCCTGGCCGAGTGGGTCGGGGCGCTGCGCTGTCGCTCGGCGCTGCACGGCGTGGTGCTCGGGGGCATCACGATCGCGGGCCTCGCGGTGGTCGACGTGGCATTGCTCTCGGAGCGGCTGGGGCTGCCGGTGCTGGTCGTGAATCGGCGCGACCCGGAGAAGACGCGCCTGCGCGAGGCGCTGGAGGCGGCGGGCGTGCCGGAGCTCTGGGCGCTCGTGGAGCGCGCCCCGGCGGCGGTGCGCGTCGAAGACGGTCTCTACGTGGCGGCGGCCGGCGTGGAGTCCGACGTGGCCGTGGCGCTCGTGCGCGCGGCGCTGGCCAAGTCGAGAGTGCCCGAGCCGCTGCGCGTGGCGCACCTGATCGCGCACGCGCTGGTGCGCGGGGAATCGCGCGGCCGCGCCTGAGACGGAGCCGGCTCGGATGCGGCGACGGCGAGCAGCTCGCGATCTCGACCCCCCAGAGCCCAACTCCTGGTGCGGCGTTACGCTGGATGGTCAACGAGCGCCGAGGAGAAAGCCGATGTCTCATCCTGCCCTTGCCCCGGGCCGCGTCGCCGTCGTGACGGGGGGTGCCAGTGGCATCGGCCTTGCTGTCTGCAAGCGTCTCGCCGGCCGAGGCATGCGGGTCTGCCTGGCCGACGTCGATGCAGAAAAGCTCGTCCGAGCTGGAGAGGAAGTCGCGGAGCTCGCCGCAGGGGGCAGCGACCACGTCGTCACCTGCGCGGTCGACGTCAGCCAGCGCAGCGACCTGGAGCGCCTGCAGGGCGAGGTGCTCCGCACCTTCGGCGAGGTGGCGCTGCTGATGAACAATGCGGCTGCGTTCCGCTTCGGGAGTGCTTTCCGCGACCGCGAGGCGTGGGAGACCACATTTGCCGTGAACGTGATGGGTGTCGTCCACGGCCTTCAGGTCTTCGTGCCGAAGATGCTCGAGCAGGGGACGGCGTGTCTCGTCATCAACACCGGCTCGAAGCAGGGCATCACCAACCCGCCCGGCATCCCCAACTACAACGCGGCGAAGGCCGCCGTCAGGAGCCTGACCGAGAGTCTCCAGCACGAACTCCGGAACATCGAGGGCTGTCAGGTAGCGGCGCATCTCCTCGTTCCGGGCTGGACGACGACGGGCGGCCGCGAACACCATCCCAGCGCGTGGCTGCCCGAGCAGGTCGCGGACTGGATGATTGCTGCGGTCGAACGCGGGGACTTCTACATCCTGTGTCCGGACGGCGAAGTCAGCCCCGAACTCGACCGCAAGCGCGTTCTCTGGGGAGCCATGGACATCACGCAGAACCGGCCAGCGCTCTCGCGCTGGCATCCCGACTACAAGGACGAGTTCGAGACCTTCGAGCCCTAGAGGCCATCCACGAGCAAGGGCGCGCAGAGGTCGGTCAGTCCCCGGGAACCTCGCGCAGCAGCGCCACGACCGGCGCCAACGAATGCTCGGGGTCGCTTCCCGCCAGCTCGCGGTTCGCGAAGTCGAGCAGCGCCTGCTCGTGAGCGGTGACGTGCTTCAAGAGCGCCTCCTTGCCGGGGGGCGCCAACGCCTCGCAGCGGCGGAAGTCGGCGACGTATTTCTCGAGCTGGCCAGTCATGGCCCGCATCCTGTCGGACCACGGCACCTGGCCGAACTGGGCACCCAGCTTCTCCGCCTCGGCGATCTTCTCCGCGCTCTCCCGCGTCTCGCCACCGGTCGCCTCCACCTCGGGAAGCAAGAGCTCCTTGGTCTCGCGCTCGAGCTGCTCGAGGTGGCGAAGCTTGTGCGCCTGCAACGGATCGGACGCGACCTCGGCCAGGGCCCGCATCACCGCCTCGCCGTACACCTCGCCCTGGTAACGTTCCTCGAGGTAGCTCGCATAGTCGTCGGCCATCCTCTCCGTCCTCCGCCAGTGACCGGCCCCGATGATCGTCCACTTCCCGTGCCAGTACGACCTGCCGCTGCGCAAGCTGGCGATCCCGCTGATGAAGTTCGCGGAGCGCCTTCGGCTCTACTGAACCGGGTGCGACGCGACTCAGCTCCTCGCGCCGGGCGTGAACTCCACGTCGACCACGCCGTAGGCCCGGGCGAAACAGCTCGGAAAGAACTGCAGCTCCGCGCCGGGCGCGAGCCGCATGTCCGGAATGCGCTTCATCAGCTCCTCGAACATGAGGCGGAGCTCGAGGCGTGCCACGCTGGCGCCCACGCAGAAGTGCGTGCCCCAGCCGAAGGCGGCGTGCTGATTCTTCTCCCGCTCGACGTCGTAGACATCGGGATCGTCGAACTGCGCGGGATCGCGATTCGCCGACGGGTACATGAGCAAGAGCTGGTCGCCTTCGCGGAGCGTCTGCCCGTGAAGCTCGTGGGTCTCGACCACGGTGCGCCTCATGTTGAGGACCGGCGAGACCCAGCGGACGAACTCCTCGACGGCCACCCGCATGTGCTCCGGACTCGGATCGTCGATGAGCTTCTGGCGCTGCTCCGGATGCTCGATCAGGTTCACGACGGTCTGGCCGATCACCGCCCGGGTCGTCTCGGCCCCGCCGTTCTGCACGAGCAATGCCTCGGAGACCAGCTCCGCGTCGGTGAGCTTCCCGCCCTCGGGCTCCGCGTGAACCCAGGCCGAGATGAGATCGTCCTTGGGCTGGCTGCGGCGCTTCGCAGCGATCTCCAGCGTCAGCTCGGAGAACTCCTGCACCGCCCGCATCGCACCCTCGACGTCGTCAAAGACCATCGCGCCGGTCTCCGGGTCATGGGTTCCACCCGCCAGCATGGTCACCTCGGACCAGCGCTTCACGTCGGACCACCTCTCGTGGGGAAAGCCCAGCCACTCGGTGATCACCATCGAGGGCAAAGGAGCCGCCAGCGCCCGGACCACATCGCAGCGCCCCTGCTCGATCACCTCGTCGATGAGGCCGGTCACCCGGCCACGCACCGCCGCCTCGTGCTTGCGCGCGTCACGCGGCGTAAAGCGCGGCGAGATGAGACGCCGCCGGTCATTGTGGTGCGGATCGTCGGTGTTGATCATCGCCGAATCGCCTGCGACCCGCGGCCGAGAGCCCTGCGCCGACGAGTAGCGACGCGGGTTCTTCTCGATCGCCAGCACGTCGGCGAAGCGCGAGATGCCCCAGACCTCGTGCTGGGCGTCCCAGTGCACCGGCGAGTTCTCGCGCAGCCAGCGATAGGTGGGGTAGGGATCGCCGGCGTAGAATGCCGGATCGAGCAGGCGGATTTCGGCGGGGTTCATCGGTCTAAGGCCTCCTCTGCGATGCGAACCTCGTGGCGGCATCGGATGCTACCCGAGAGCCGGCTGCAGTCGCACCCCGCCGCATCCTCGATCCCGTTCCGGCGAACCCCAGAGGGGCCGCCGGAGACGCAACGCGGCTCGCAATTCGGCGCAAGGTCCAGGCACGAATTGTTATGTCTTGCCACACCAGGAACGCGATGTGGCGAATCGAGACACTCGGGAACGCCGCCCGAACCGGAGACCTTCGCACAGGGACGGACTCCACCTCGAGAGCACCGGAGCAGCCCTTCCAATCTTGACGCAGAGAGCAGGCAGTGAGAGACTCGTCGACCCGGAACTTCGCCGGGGCATTCGTCGAGGAGCGCAGAATGATTCGCCATGTGGTTCTGCTCGAGTGGAACGAGAAGGTCACCGACGCCGCGGTTCAGGCGGTCACGGATAGCCTAGCAAGCCTTCCGGATCAGATTGCCGAAATCCGCTCGTATCAGTTCGGACCCGATCGCGGCCTCAATGACCGAAACGCCGACTACGCGCTGATCGCCGACTTCAACAGTGAAGCGGACTTCAGCACCTATGTGAGTCATCCGGCGCACGTCGATCTCATGAAGAACTTGACCGGCCCGATTCTCGCTTCCTTCCGCTCGGCGCAGTTCGTTCTTCCCGAGTGACCGCTCCGACGCGTCCGACACGGTCGGCGAGGTCTTCAGGAGCATCGAGCAACGATCCCCCTGTCGAGCCGACCGCCGGACGCGCCCTCATCACGACCCACGGTCGACACGAAGCCGCCCGTGCCCAGCAGTGCGGCCCCACGACGTTGCACTTTCTCGACCCGAACGGCCCAGCTCGTTCGGCTAGGGTCCCGGGCAGAAGGCCACAGCAGCCGTAGGAACTCCACCTTGAGCGACGAGCCGGAACGCCCGAAGACAAGCCGCGAGCGCATCGAAGATGCCTTGGGCGCCTGGGCTCACTTCATCTTTCGATTCCGCTGGCCCGTCGCAATCGCGATGCTCGCCACGGCGGGCGCCCTGGCAACCGCCATCCCTTCGATCGAGCTGAAGATGTCAGCGGAGGATTTTCTCTTCGAAGATGATCCAGTCCGCGCCGCCTACGATGGCTTCAAGGAAGAGTTCGGTCAGGACCAGCTCGCGATGCTCACCGTCGAGGCACCGGCGATCTTCGATCTGGGCTTTCTCGAAAAGCTGCGCGCCTTTCACGGCGACCTCGAAGACGAGGTTCCCTACCTCGAAGAAATCACGAGTCTGATCAACGTTCGGTCGGTCTATGGGCGCGGCGACGAGCTGGTGGTCGAAGATCTGCTGGATGAGATGCCCAGCAGCCAGGCTGAACTCGACGCGCTGCGGGAGCGCGTGATGTCGACACCCTCCTATATCGCTCGCGGAGTGATCTCGGAAGACGGCAAGGCGACGACCGTCCTGGTCGAAGTGGCAACCTACTCGTCCATCGCGCCCGACGGTGCCGGCGCGGACCTTCTGACCGGGTTTGGGGACGACGAAATGATCGCGGGCGGCCCGCCGAGCGGAGAGGTGGAGCCGGGAAGGCGGCCCTTCCTGACGAGCGCCGAGAACACCGAGGTGATCGAGGCCATCCTTTCCGTCGTCGAGCGCCACGACGCGCCGGACTTCCAGATTCGGGCTGCGGGCAGTCCATTTCTGACCTATCAGCTCACGGTGGAGATGAGCCGCGACGTTCCGCGCTTCTTCGGCGGCGGGTTGCTCGTCATCGCACTCTTTCTGATCCTGTTATTCCGACGGATCTCTCCTGTCCTTCTCTGCCTCCTCGTCGTCGTGCCGGCGGTGCTTTCGACCTTCGGATTGGCCGCGGTCTTCGGGATTCCCTTCAGCTCGGTGTCCCAGCTCATCCCTTCGTTCCTGCTGGCAGTAGGCGTGGGCTACGCCGTGCATCTGGTGACGATCTTCTTGGGAGATCTCTCCGCAAACCGCAGTCGTCTCGAATCTCTCGAACACGCGCTGCGCCACTCCGGACTGCCCGTCATCATGACGGCCCTCACGACGGCGACGGGGGTGCTCTCTTTCCGCGCTGCGCAGATGCAGCCGATCGCCGACATGGGGTTGCTGTCTGCCGTCGGCGTCGCCGTCACGCTGGTCTACGCGATGGTCTTCTTGCCGGCACTGCTCGCCATCCTGCCGCTCGAGGCGGGGAGGTCGCACGAGACGCCTCGCCTCGACGCCTTTCTGAGTGGCCTGGCGTCGGGCGCCGCCCGCCATCCCTGGCCGATCGTTGGCGGCTGCGCGTTGCTTGCGCTCTCGGCGCTCGTCGCGATGACTCAGCTCCGTGTCGCGTCGGATCCGCCTTCCTGGTTTCCCGAGGACCACCCGTTTCGCGTCGCAACCGAATACGTGATCGATACTTTCGGAGGCTCGCGCAGCTTCGAACTCGTCATCGATGTTGGGGTCGAGAATGGGCTTCACGAACCCGAGATGATGAATCGAATCGAGTCGCTCGATCGCCTCGTGGCGGATCTCCGCGCATCGGGGGCGGCCCTCACGCACACGACATCGATCGTGGACATCGCCAAGGAGACGCATCAGGCGCTGAACGCGAATGACACGGCCTTCTACGCGATTCCCCAGGAACGGAAGCTGCTCGCTCAGGAACTGCTGCTCTTCGAAAACGGGGGAAGCGATGATCTGGAGAAAGTCGTCGACCCCAGATTCAGCAAGGCGCGATACACCATCCGAACCTCCTGGCAAGATGGCGTGGATACCGCGAATTTTCTGGAGGAGTCCGGGCATCGCTTCCACGAAGCCGTTGGCCCCGACGCAGAGCTCCTGATCACCGGGATGTCAGCCCTGATCTCGCGAACGGTGATTGCGACGACGGAGAGCATGCTGCGGAGCTATGCACTGGCCCTTGCATTGATTACGCCGCTCATGATCCTCATGATCGGCAGCCTGCGTGCGGGACTCGTCAGCATGGTTCCCAATCTGGTGCCGATCCTGCTCACCCTGGGCATGATGGGGCTTGCGGACATTCCCATCGACATGTTCACGCTGCTCGCCGGCTGCATTGCCATCGGGCTCGCAGTGGATGACAGCATTCATTTCATTGCGAGCTTTCGGCGCTACCTGGCATTGGGCCACGATCCGATCGGCGCGGTCGAGAGGACCATGCAGACGACGGGGCGAGCGCTCCTCTTCACCTCCATCGTGCTCACCACGGGCTTCCTCGTCCTGACGCTGTCGGCCATGCTGAACCTCCGTCAGGTCGGGCTGCTGACCGCCTTCGCGGTGGCGACGGCATTCTTGCTGGACGTGACGGTGACTCCAGCGCTTCTGGTGTTGACGCACCGCCAGCGGGGCGCCGCTGCCACTTCAATCGATAGGCAGTCTGGAAGCTGACGTCCGTGTCCCTCGCCAGAACCCATCAGCTGGCGGACAGCTCATGCTCGGCCCCGGAGTTGGGCGGCGCGCGCAAGCACTGGGACGCGTCGCGGCAGCCAGGGGGGAGTGGATGCTGAGCAAGAGCGGGCGGTGTCGACGGATGGGGATCTTTCTGGCCTTGGGGACCCTGGGCTGCGGCGCAGCGGCCCCCGATCCCATCGTGCCCTCGCTCGTTGCTCCCGCCGCAAGCGCCCCGCTCGCGCTGGAGGTCGATCCCTTCATCGGCACGGCAAACGAGGGGCATACCTTCCCCGGCGCCACGCGTCCCTGGGGCATGGCATCGCCGAGCCCGCACACGACCCGCGTGCCGTTCGAGAGCTTCCTCGAGGGAGGCATGCAGGCAAACGCCGGCTACGTCCACGGCCAGCCGGAGCTCCAGGGCTTCGGGCTCACGCATGTCAGCGGCAACGGCTGCCCCGATCACGGCGCGCCGGTGATCGCCGCCTCGCTCGGCGCCCCCCCGACGAGCCCCGAAGCCTACCGCTCCGGCTACGACTCGGAGCAGGCACGCGCCGGCTACTACGCGACGCGGCTCGCGCGCTTCGACATCTGGGCCGAGATGACCGCGACCCCGCGCGCCGGCGCGCTGCGTTTCTTCTTCCCCGCGAGCGAGCAGGCGACGATCGTCGTCGACACGGCCAAGACGCTGAGCTGGGTGGAGGATCGGGGGGCGGTGAGGATCGTCGGCCCGAGGGAGATCGAGGGCTCGGTGACCCTCGGCCACTCCTGCGCCGCCGGCAACGAGAGCCGCCTCCACTTCGTGCTCCGGGTCGACCGCAACGCCATCGCGTCCGGCACGCTGGAGGGCGGCAGCGTCTCGGACGCGAGCGAGGCGACGGGGGACGCCATGGCCTTTCTCCGCTTTCGGACCGAGGCGGGCGACTCCATCGAGGTGCGGGTGGGTCTCTCGTGGGTGAGCATCGAGGGCGCGCGGGCGAATCTCGAGGCGGAGACGGATGGCAAGTCTTTCGCCGAGCTTCACGACGAGGCCGCGCTCGACTGGCAGCGGCGGCTGAGCCGCGTCGAGGTCGAGGGCGGCGCGGCCGACGATCGCCAGCGCTTCTACACGGCGCTCTACCACTCGTTGCTTCACCCGAACCTGGCAAGTGACGTCGACGGCTCGTTCATCCGCTTCGTCGGCAACGAGGTGGGCTCGGTGGCGGGCGAGGCCCGCTACACCTTGTTCTCTCTCTGGGATACCTATCGCACCCTCCACCCCCTGCTCACCCTCCTCTACCCGCAGACGCAGCTCTCGATGCTCCGCACCCTGGCTGACATGGCGGACTCCGCGGGCGCGCCGCCCCTGTGGGAGATCTCCGGAGACGAGGTGCAGATGATGATGGGGGATCCGGTCCCGATCGTGGCGGCGGACTCCTTCGCCAAGGGGCTCACGGACTTCGACGCCGAGGGGCTCTATCAGACCCTGAAGCGGGCGGCCGAGCGCCCGAGCCATCGGCCCGGCATCACCGAGCATCGGAGCCTCGGCTTCATACCGATGGAGCTCCGACAAGACCTGTGGGGCCCCGCCTCGACGACGCTCGAGTACAGCCTCGCGGACCACGCCATGGCGCGCCTCGCCGCGGCGCTCGGGCACGAGGCGGACGCGGCGCGCTACGACGCCGCGTCCCTCGCCTACCGGAACCTCTTCGACGTCTCGACCCACACGCTGCGGCCGAAGAACGCCGACGGCAGCTTCTTCGATCCCTTCGATCCGGACGCCGAGCGGGCAAGCTGGCGGCCCAACCGCCTCGGCGGCCCGGGATACGTGGAGGGGACGGCCTGGCAGTACGCCTTCATGGTGCCACACGACATCCCCGGCCTCATCGCGCTGCACGGCGAGACCGAGTTCATCGATCTGCTGCAGTGGGTCTTCGACACCGATCGCTTCGCGCTGTGGAACGAGCCCGACATCACCTATCCCTACCTCTTCACCTACGTCGACGGCGAGTGGGCGCGGACCCAGCAGGAGGTTCGCGACGCCCGAGAAGCCCACTTCGGAACGGGACCCGCGGGTCTCCCCGGCAACGACGATGCCGGCACGCTGAGCGCGTGGTTCGTCTTTGCGGCGCTGGGCTTCCAGCCGGTTGCCGTCGGCACGGACGAGTATCGCCTCGGCGTTCCACTCTTCGATCGCGTTATTCTCCACCTCGACCCAACGCATCATTCGGGCGGCCGCTTCGTCATCGAGCGGGCGAGCGGTGCGCTCTCCCCTCAGGCCTCTCTCGACGGCGCTCTGCTCGGCAGCCCGGCGATCACCCACCGGGAGATCACCGCGGGAGGCACGCTCCGCTTTCAGTAGCGCGCGCTCGCCCAGCTCGACGGTGGATCGGAGCCATTCCGTGCCCACCGCGGGGTCCCTCGCCACGGGACACGGGCCCCACTCTGGCCTCGCGCCAGAACGCAGCCCGTTACTGCTGGTGCCCACGAAATGACGACGCATTCAGGGCCCGGCAGCAAAGTGCCGCCGGCCACTGAGCTGCGATCCTCTGGACGCAGAAAAATGTCCGAAAAGAAAGCCATCACAGCCATCTCCTTCGATGGCGACGAGACATTGTGGGACTTCCAGAAGGTCATGCGGCATTCGCTCGCGATCGTTCTCGGTGAGCTGCGCAGCCGCGTGCCCGGTGAGGCCTCAGAGGGTCTCAACATCGACAAGATGATCGAGATTCGCAACGCGGTCGCGGCAGAGCTCAGGGGCAAGACCGTCAATCTGGAAGAAGTCCGATTCCAGGCCTTCAAGCGCACACTTCAGTCCATCGGCTGTGCCGATGACGCTCTGGCTCGAGACCTGAATGCCAGATATCTCGAAAACCGCTTCGAAGACATCGAGCTCTATCCAGACGTGATACCGGCGTTGGATTCGCTGCGGGATGAATTCACTCTGGGGTTGCTGTCCAACGGCAACGGCTATCCAGAGCACTGCGGACTGCCGGAACGCTTCAGCTTCGTCGTCTTTTCACAGGATGCCGGTGCCGAGAAGCCCGAGACAGAGATCTTTTCCGTGGCCTGTCGACAGGCCGGCTGTGCACCCGCCGAGCTCATGCACGTTGGCGACTCACTGGCATCGGATGTTTCTGGCGCCAACGCAGTAGGGGCCGTCTCGGTCTGGCTCAACCGAGAGAACGTTCGGAACGACACCGACGTGCTGCCCGACCACGAGATCCAGTCGCTCGCCGCGCTGGCAGAACTCGTCAAGAATTGAAGTGCGGAATCAGCTGCTCGCCGATGTTTCGGATCGTCTCGAGCTGGGCCCACTGCGGGACGGTTCCCATCTGGCAGATGAAGAGCACCTCGTCGACGCCCGCAGCCTGCAGCCGCTCCACGTAGCCGATCGCATCCGCAACCGTCCCGTACGCATGGTTCGGATTCATCAACGCCAGCGCGGGATCGCTGAAGTCGACGACCAGCTCTTCCGAGGCCCAGCGGGAGCGAATGATCGTCTCACCGGTCGTCTCGGTCACCATGAGATCGTCGTCCGCCCACTTGGTGTGGTCCGGCAGCGGGCCGCCCGTGTACCAGTAGGCCAATGACTCCATGAAGTAGCGCTGGCCGCGAATCCCGATCTTGCGTGCGGCCTCCCCGTCGTCGAGCACGATGGTGGGACACAGCGCCGCGAGGTGTTGTATCGGGTTGTATCCGACCTGGTCCTCCGGCTTGCGTTCGTTCCAGCTCTTCCGATACAGCTCGTTCTTCTTGGCCACCTCATCGGGACCACCGAAGCCCAGCACGAGCGCCCCCAGGCCGCGACCGCCGGCCATCGTAAGGGACTCCGTTCGCGTGCAGGCCAGGTACATCGGGGGATGGGGGTCTTGATAGGGCTTGGGATGAATCGGGCGTTTCGGAATGTCGATGTACTTGCCGTGGTGCTCGACCTCGTCCTCGACGAACATGCGCGGGATCAGGTACATCGACTCGTCGATCTGGGGCTGGAGCTCGTCCAGGTCGTAGCCATAGGCACCCGCCTCCTGCTGGCTCCCGCCCTTTCCCACACCGAAGTGCACGCGACCCTTCGACAGCAGATCCAGCGCGGCGATGCGTTCGGCCACCTTGATCGGATGGTTCATGGCAGGCGGCAGACACACGACGCCGTGGCCGAGGTGGATCCGCTCGGTCTTTCCCGCGATGAAGGCGAGGAAGGTTTCCGGAACCGACATGTGTGCGTAGTTGGTCATAGCGGTGTGCTCGACCGCCCAGATCACGTCGAAGCCCATTTCCTCGGCCAGCACGCACTGCTCGACCATTTCGTCGAAGACCTTGCGATCACCCTGCCGCGACGCGTCGACCGTCTGCGCTTCGTAGATGAGGGAGAACTTCATGGGAGCTCCTTGTGAGTGACTCGATCGTCGAAATATCGCCCGTAGCATCTCATGCCCGCCCCGGCGCCACATCGTTCATTCGGACTATGACGGGGGACCGAGCCAAGCCCCCGGCCGCGCTCAGCCGAGATGGGCCACGCTTCTCGAGATGAGATGGACGAGCTCGGCCTGCCTCGTGACGCCGGATTTCGAGAAGACCGAGCGCAGGTGCGCTCGGGCCGTGTTGCGGGTGATGCCGAGCTCGCCGGCGGCGCGGTCGAGACTGCGCCCGGCGGCGAGCAACGCGGCGAGCGAGGCCTCGGCAGGCGTGAGGTCGAAGAGCTGGCGAATCGTCTCTCGAGCCAGGGGCACGTCTTCTTCCGGGCCGCCGATGAAGACGACGGCAGCGGGCGCATCCAGCCGGTCGGACGCCTCGGCCGGCGGGACGGAGCGAACGACCACGCCCAGGTCCCTCCCGCCGCCGTCGCGTCGAATGCGCAGGGCGCGCGCAACACCCGGGCGGGCTGCGGGGCGGATCTCGATCGCCGCGGCGATCATTCGCGCGAGCTCCCTGGAGGCCGCCTGCCCCGCAGCGCAGAGCGAACCGTCCACGACGCGGAGCCCGGCGCGCTCACCCACGAGACGCTCCGCAACGCGATTCATCTGCAGCACCTTGCCGCTGCGATCGAGAAAGATCGCCCCAACCGCAAACTGCTCGACGGCCTTCGCGTAGACATCGCGCTCGGACTCCGCGAGCGCGATGCGAGAGTGAATCTGCAGGGCGCGCTTGAGGTGGGGGAGCAGCTGCTCGCAGAGTCGCTTCTCCGACGCCCCGAAGGCCTCGCCCTCGAGTGAGCGCGAGGCGCGAAATCGCGCCTCGAAGCCGCCGGGCTCGTGCGTGTCGAAGCCGAGGATGTGATGCGTACCGCTCGGGCGCATGAAGCTCTCGTAGAAATCGCTGGCAACGAAATCCTCCATGGGGATGACTTCCTGGAGGGTGATGACGCAGTCCGGTGTGAGACCCACGAAGGGGTCGAGCGCGAAGTAGTGCTCCGAATACGCGGACTCCCAATCCGGGGTGCCCCCTTCGGTCAGGATCAGGCCGCTGTCTCCCTCCGCCGGCGAACGCAAGATCAGCGTCACCGCCGCACAATCGAGCTCGCGCCGGAGAACGGTCAGTGCATTGCGCCAAGGCACCTCCTCGAGAGGAGCCTCGTAGACCACCTCGATCAAGGCATCGAAGTCCGGGGCGCGACTCGCCATCAAGAGGAAGTATCGCGAGAGTCGCCGACCCCGTCGACGCTCCCCCGTTCGGTTGCCCTTTCTTCGTCTCTCGCCAGAAAACGCGCTCGGGCAGTTTTCCTGGCAGACAGAATCGGCCATATTCACTTGCCCCGCGCGCGCCGACTGCGTCGTTGGGCGAACGGAACCGCATCACCAGAGGAATATGCCGATGGCCATTTCGATCGTTGACGAAGCCACTCCCGAGGAAACCACGAACACGACGGAAGGCACCGCACCCGCAGCGACCTCCACCCCCGAGCCGAGCCGTGAGAGCGTGGGGCACCCCGCCGCACCCGACACGTCGGAGCCGAGCCGTGGCGGCGGACCGTTTCCCGCCCTTCTCGCCGTGCTGCTGATTGGCGCCGCGGGCTTCGGGCTCTTCGGGCTGGTGCAGTCGCAGACCGTCAGCTCGCTCAACGGCGAGGTGAGCGCGCTGCGCAGCGAGGTGAGCACGCTGACGGCGACCGTGGCGGGCCTGCAGACCGAGAACGACCACTATCGGAGCGTCCTGCAGAGCGTCGGCGCAGCGACCGCCTCACTGCAGACGGGGCTTGCCGAGCTGAACCAGCTGGTCGCGCTGCCCGTCCCGAGCGGGGCCGCTCCGGCCGCCGCCATCGAGAGCTCGCCGGCAGGGGCTGGGGCAAGCGAGCCGACTTCTGGCTCCGCGTCCGAGTAGGGGCGCCGGGCCATCGCTTCTGCTCCTCGAACCTGGATCAGGAGAGAGGAGCGAGGCCCTTTCGCTCTGCGAAACATCGAAGCGAGAGTATCGTCAACACCAGCACGAGCAGCGCGAGCATCCCCAGCGCCCAGCCAGTGAGGGCCGGCACTGGGGTAGCACTGCAGGGCAGGCCACCCAGCTGCCAGACGACGCCGCCCGTGCCGCTGACCCAGGCCTCGCCGGTGCTGTCGTCGATGGCGATTCCGCTGAGCAAGCTCACACCTGCCGGTAGCGCATGGTGCTGAATGAAGGTGCCGCTCGGCGCGAACTCGCCGATGCTCGTCTCGATGCTGCTCACGACGAGGAGATTGCCGCTCGACCGGCAGACGTCGAGGTCGCCGAAGTTCACGTCGAAGTCGGGCAGCGTCGAGAACATGTTCAGCACAGTCCCGGTGACCGGGTCGACCTCTCCGATCTGGTTGGGCAACGAGCCCGACACCCGGTCCTGGAGGAGAAAGAGGCTGGCGCGGTCCGGGTGGTAGCCGCCGCCCACCACGTGGCTGGCGCCAAAGCCGGTGACGAGCGTCTCGAGGACCGCTCCCGTGCTCTTGTCGAGAGCGTAGACTTCAGCAACTCCGGTCTCGCCGTTCACGAAGAGCAGGGTGCCCGCCTCGAGTAGCGTTGCGTCCAGTACGAAGCGGGCTTTGGAGAACTCGACGTCGACGTCGTTGGCCGCTTCGCCGGGCCGCGAGACGGAGGAGAGGAAGGTGCCGTCCGTCGCGTAGCGCTGCACGTCAGCGGCGGAGCAGTCGTAGACCCACACGCCGTCGTTCGTCTGATCGAAGCCGGTGCCGCAGAGTCCAGCCGCGCCCGACGGGTTGAACTGGCTGAGCTCGACGATCTGGGCGGATGCCGCGTGAGCTCCGCCGAGCGCCGCGATCAACAGGACGAACATCGTGCAGCTCGACACATGGCTGCACCGCCAACCGGTCTACCGATCCTTTTCGCACGCGATCGGGCCACACGTCAAGCGGCTCCGCCTCGACGACGGGACGGATCCAGACCGGTCGGATCTCGTCCGGGAGGCCTCCGGGCTCGCGCGACAGGCCGAGGGCCGATCAGCGCCGCCTCGCGAGCAGCCGCTCGATGTCGGACCAGTAGCGAGCGAACACTTCTTCCGCGGTCTCGCGCTCGTCGCCGTCGAGCCAGTCGGCCAGGTGCAGCTGTTGCAGCATGACGACCGCGCGCGCCGAGCGCTCGGCGCTTCCGGTCTCGAAGACGCCTTGCTCCGTACCCTGTTGAATGATCCTGGCGAGCGCGCCGCCGACTCCCTCCGTGTAGAACCCCGCTCCTTCGCGAGACTGGGCGGAAATCGCGCTCCGCAGACCCCAGGCGAAGCCTTCGCGAAGGAGCATTCGCACGTAGAGGGGATGCTCGAGGTGAAGCGCGATCCCCTGCCGCAGCGCTTCGCGAAGGCGGATATCGGCAGGGCCGCTCCGCTCGGCGGCCTCCACCGAGGGGAGCGTCAGCGCCGCGAGGCGCGTGCGGTGGACGTTGTCCACGACGTCGGCCTTGCCGCGGAACACGGTGTAGAGCGTGGCGATCGAGATCCCCACCTCGGCCGCGACGTCGTCCATCTTGGTCGCATCGACGCCCCGCTCCGCGAACAGGCGCTCGGCCGCGTCCACGACGGCGTCGCGGTAGGCCGCCTCGCGCGCGTCACGCGCGCGTTCCCGAGCCGACCGCGGGCTGGCCTTCGACACCTGGCGAATCTCCTCTGGGGTGCGACTATAGAAGATTGAATTAGCCTTTCAATAAAGTAAAATGTAATTATTGGCGCCGCTCCTGGCGCCTTCGCCAGGCGAGGTGGAGCGATGACGGACTGGTCCGACCGGGTCGCCGTAATCACGGGTGCGGCAAGCGGCATCGGCGCGGGGCTTGCGGGAGCGTGCGCGGAACGCGGCATGCATGTCGTCGCAGCGGACGTCGACCGTGCGTCGCTGGAGAGCGTGGGGTCTCGCATCGAGGGCGGGGCGGCATCGGTGCGCACAGTGGTGACCGACGTGTCGTCCGCGGAGGCGGTCGATGCTCTCGCGGCGGAGGCATTCTCGCTGCGCGGTGCCGTCAACCTCCTCTTCAACAACGCCGGCGTCCTGGTCGACGGCAAGAGCTGGGAGCGTCCGGTCGAGAGCTGGCGCTGGAGCATCGACGTCAACCTGATGGGCGTCGTGCACGGCATACGGAGCTTCGTGCCGCGCATGCTCGAGCAGGACGAGGCGGGACGCGTCGTCAACACCGCGTCGGTCGGCGGCCTGGTCGGGGGCGGCACCTTCATGGGTCCCTACCAGGCGACGAAGCATGCGGTGGTGGCACTCAGCGAGGTGCTCTTCGCCGAGCTCGCCCTCGAGCCCGCGCCGATCACAGCCTCGGTCCTCTGTCCCGGCGACGTGGCCACGGGCATCTGGGAGTCGGACCGGCTGCGCCCGACCGAGCAGCGCAACGAGCTCGGGAGCCGGGCCGAAGCGGCGTTTCACGACCTGGTCGCCGGCAACGTCGCCCAGGGGCTCGACCCGGCCGAGTTCGCCTCCCGCGTCTTCGAAGGCATCGAGGCGGACAAATTCTGGATCCTGCCGCAACCGGGCTTCAAGCCGATGTACGAGATTCGCGCGAAGGGGGTGCTCGAGGAGACGAATCCGCCCTCGACGAGCGAGATGCTGGAGTTCACGACCCGCTGACCCGCCGCGCCTCGGAGATGGAGAGCAAGCAATGAGCACCGCCGACGCGAACGAAGACCGCTGGGAGATCCAGCAACTGCTGTGTCGCTGGTGCGAGCTCGTCGACGGAGACGATCGCATGACCTTCGGAGGTCGAGCTCCGGACTGGGACACGAACTATCGGTGAATCGACCGGTTCGGGCCGGCGCTGCGGGGACGAATGAGCGACACCCAACCCATCTATATTCTCGACGAGCTGACGCTCCACCCCGGTGCGCTGGACACCTTCCTGTCGGCCTTCGAGCGCGATTATCGCCGCGCCGCGGAGGCGCGCGGGATGCGGCTGCAACACACGTGGGTAACGCCACCGCTCGAACTTGCGGGCCGTGGGTCGACGGTGCTGCTCGTCTGGTCGCTCGACGGGGTCGCCGGGTTCTGGGGCATGCGCGCCCGGAACGGCGATCCGGAGATCGCAGCGTGGTGGGAGGCGTGCGACGAACTCGTGGCCAGTCGCACGCGGCGCTACGCGGCGGAGTCCTCGGCCTTGGCGGGGCTGGCGGAAGCGGGAGCGAGGCACGCATGAGCATCCGGCTGTGCGCGATCGTCACGCTCGGCAAGGGCAGCGACGACTCGCTGGTGAGCGAGGTGGCGGAGACACTGGGTGGTGCCGCGGGGCGGGTCGATGCGATCGAGCAATCGCATGCGGGGGTCCACCTTCCCGGCTGCGTCGGCGCGGGCGATGCGCTGGGAGACGAGGATCTCGCCCGGAGGGCGGGCTGCGGCTACTCCGCTTCGGTGCTCGAGCCGTTCGCCGCGAGCGCGAGTCAACCGGCGGGGTTCGGCATCAAACGGACAAATCTCGTGCGCATTCGACCGGGCTCTCCTTCGTCCGCCGTGAGCCAGTGGTGTCGCGAGGTTCCGCTGCTGGCGGATCACGTGCCGGCGATCCGGAACTGGAGCCTCAGCCGTGTGGTCGGCTTCGTCGGCGACCCGGCACCCGTGGCGTGGACACACGCCTGGGAGCAGGACTTCGAGACGATCGAAGGCCTCCACGAGGACTACATGCTGAGCCCCTATCACTGGGGCCATCTGGACGGTTGGTACGACCCCGAGATGCCGTGGAGCATCGTCGAGCCCGAGCTCGCGCACCTCTTCTGTCCGGCCAGCGAGAGCGTGTTGTGCTGGCCGGACGGCGTCGGGAGCTCCCGGGGAGGACCGGAAGCATGAGCCAGGGAATCGGTTTCGACGACGGTCTGCCGCTCTGCCAGCCGGAGATTCCCTCCTACTCTCATCCGGAAGTGTTCGAGACGGGCGAGTGACGCGGGGTGTTCAGTGTCTCCGAACGCGGGTGCAAGGAGCGCGCGATGAGTGACGAGGCCTGGGTCAAGATTCCAACCGAGGAGGAGCTCGGCTGGGATGCGGCGACCGGGGGCGGCTACGAGTTCTCGTTCCTGCCGGCGATGGGGCGGCTGATCATGGCGCATCCCGTGATCGGGACGGCCCTCGTGCAGCTCCTGTCCACCGTCATGTTCGGCCCGGGCGAGCTGACGCGCCGCGAGCGCGAGCTGGTGGCCAGCGTGTCGGCGGCCGCCCAGGACTGCTTCTACTGAACGCAATCTCACGCAGAGTTTCTGCGTGTCGAAGGAGCCGAGGCGGAGCTGGTCGAAGCGCTCAAGCGACGAGAGTGGGACCGCGTCCAGGGGCTCGACGCGCGCAGTCGCGCTCTCTGTGAGCTGGCGGACAAGCTGAGCAGCAACCCGACGAAGCTGGTCGAGCGCGACTGGGAGCCGCTCCGGGCGCTCGGCTTCGACGACGCAGCGTGCCTGGAGGTGGGACACATCGTCGGAATGTTCAACCACCTGACACGGCTGGCCGACGGCTTCGGCCTGGCGCTGGACTCCGAGACCGAGCAGGCGTCGAAGTCCGGGGCGACGCTCGCAAAGGCCGGAGATCCCTAGCGCCTCGCTCGCGAGTCGGCTCCGGGAGCTGGCTCGACGAGCGCGCATCTACCGCCCGTCCGGCGGTTACAGGTGGGCCCCCCAGGACTCGCACCTGGGAGGACAGAAGGAAACCCGGGCTCCGTGAGCTGCCCGGGGCTGCCCCGTTGGCTGATAGTCACCGGGGATCCCGCTCCATCGCCCGCGAGCGCCCACCCGGAACCGGGTGTGGGCGGAGACCCGCATGGCTGGCATGCGGCTTGCTTTACAATGTCATGGGAAGGGATTTCCGGCGACCACGGGCCGGGGTCGCAGTCCTTGGGAAGGGACCTGATGTTGTTGTACTCAGATAAAAGCTGTTTTCGTTCAGGCACTTGCAGCTTAGATGGAGGGTCCGCCGCGTGTGGCGCAGGCGCCTCCTCGCCGCGCACCGGCTGGAACGCCTCTTCCACTCCGATGGAAAAGGTTTTCCCGCTGCGCCATGGCCTGGGCCTGGTATTCGCCGTCCTGGCACTGGCCGTTCCGGTCTCGGCCCTGGCGGTCCCGTTCACCTACGACGGCTTCGACTACGGCGCGGGCTCGCTCGAGGGCGAGAACGGTGGCTCGGGCGACTGGAAGGAAGAGTGGAAGGGCGACAGCGACGTAGTGGTCGTGGCCCCAGGGGGCTACAGCTACACGGACACGATGGGCAACGTGCTCGACGTCACGGGCAACCACATCGAGCTCGACGCCAGCAGCACCAAGAAGGCCGAGCGCTTCCTCAACAACAAGGTGGGCGAGGGCACCGAGACCGTGTGGGCGAGCGTGCTCCTCGACGGCAGCTCTACGAGCGACATGAACAACATCTCCCTCGACAGCGGTCTCTGGATTGGCCAGGGGAGCAACAGCTCCGGGGACGACACGCTCACCCTCTACGACCAGGACGGTCTGGTCGGCGACACGGGGCTCTCCGCGTCGGGCCTGAACTTCCTCGTGCTTCGGGTCGACTTCGCGGACGGCGATGATGAGTTCGCCTATCTGTGGGTGAACCCCCTCCTCGACGCAGTGCCGGACACCGGCGACGCCGACGCCTCCGGCGACATCAAGGAGTTCAGCTTCGACTTCCTGCGCCTGCAGCTCGAAGAGGACACGGACGTCGGTATCGATGAGCTCCGCCTCGGCTCCACCGCGGCGGAGGTCATGCCGCATACGCCGGTTCCCGAGCCCGGCACCCTTGCGCTGCTGGCCCTGGGCCTGACGACGCTGGCCGTCGCCGGCCGCCGCCGCTAGCGCAGCAGTCTTCTCGGGCCACGCACGTCCCCGCTGCCTGCCGAGGCGGTGGGGCGCCGTTCATCTGGCTCGAGCTCGATCCCAGCCTCGGATCGTCGGCTTCGAGCAGCGAGTCGAGGAGCTGCCCGGTGCGGTCCGCACACAGCCCGTGGCTGGGTCGCAGGTCGGCGCCGCGGCGGGCGTGACTTCGCCCCCCCATGGGCGTGTCGCACCAGGCGCAGCCCCGGGGCCTGAGGGGGCACTCGATCGCGGTGGCGAGCATGTGCGGATCCTCCAGCGCGGGTCGGGTTCCAATCGACTCGACGTTATGCATGTCTCGCGGACAACGCGCTCGTCGAGGTGCTGCGGCCGTCGCAAGCACCTTGGCGACGAGCTGCAGACAAGGATTCCGCAGCCGAAAGCGAGCAAGATCAGGAAGTTGCTGGGGGCTCTCCAGGACTCGAACCTGGAGGCGTCGGGAGAAATCCTCCCAGCCTTCGCTACTTGGCAGGCCGGCGCAGCGCTTGGCGACACGTTGGCGCCTCAGGGACCGAGCGGAGAAGAGTTGCTCGACCGGGCCTTCGACGGCGACACTGCCCCGATGCCGACCGGCCAAACGCCTCGCCCACCGCGGGTCGACTTCCGCTCCTTCCGAAGACACCATCCACCGTGGGTCGCGCCGGGCGCACGTCCGGTTGGCCCAGTCTGGCTCGACAAGGGACGAAACAGCGACATCATTTCCGTTCGTCCGGCGCTCGGCGAGATGCGCCGCGCGCGGGACGTGGAAAGTCAGGACGACACGAGAATGAAACCGACCGAATCGATCGACCGAATCATGGATGGGCGTGCCTGGGACGAGTTTTGCGACGGCCTGAAGAGCGCCCGCGAGATCGTGTTCAACCAGCAGGCTGCGGCCAATGCTTTCGATCGCGCCGAGGGCTACCGCTACCTGAGCCGGTTGACGCGTCTCGCTCTGGAGAAGTTCGTGGAGAGCAACGACCCGCTCACGCCGCGCTTCTACCAGTTGAGCCGAGAAGACGCGAAGATCGGCGCCGACAACCCCGACGCCTACTATCAGAACGCGTGCGTGAGCGGAGCGCACGAGTACCGGCTATGGGGGACGCGCGGCTCCAGCTGCTACCTGGGCTTCGGGACGTACTTCGGAAACTACGGAAGCTCCGAGCGTTCGGGGCGAAGCGGATACCTGGAGGGCGAGGATCTTCAGATCGAAGAAGACGGAAGCTTCGAGGTCATTCTCAGTGCGAAGCCGCATCCGAAGAACTGGTTGCCGATGGATCCGCACACCTCATCACTGATCGTCCGCCAGTTCTTCCTCGACAAGGAGAGCGAGGAGCGCGCCGAGCTGCACATCGAGCGCATCGGCGCGGACGGGCCACCCGCCCCACTCGATCCCTCCACCTTGGCCGAAGCGCTTCGATCCAGTGCCAACTTCGTGAAGGGTACCGCGAGCACCTTTGCGGGATGGGCCGAGATGTTCTCCGAAAGACCCAACGAGCTCAACCTCATGCCGGTCGAGGTGCGAGACCGGGCGCATGCGGATCCCAATCAGCCCTTCTTCTACCACGGCTACTGGGCCCTGGCACCAGACGAGGCGCTCGTCGTCACCGCGACGCCGCCCGAGTGCCGTTATTGGAATTTCCAGGTCAACAACTACTGGATGGAATCACTGGACTACCGTTACCACCCGATCACGTTGAACAAGCACAGCGTCGTCACCGAGGCGGATGGCTCGTTTCGCATCGTCCTCGCCCATCGCGACCCGGGCCTGCCGAACTGGATGGATACGGCGGGC
>JAFDDG010000064.1 GCA_019310965.1 Deltaproteobacteria bacterium | reverse complement strand
CGGCGCGTCTATACTCCGCGTCACAGAAGGCGGATCGCCGAACCCAAGGGCCCCCATTTCATGCAGAAGATCTTGCTCGTCGAAGACAACGAGATGAACCGCGACATGCTCTCGCGGCGACTCAAGAAGCGCGGCTACGACGTCTCCATTGCCGTGGACGGCGCCGAGGGCCTCGAGAAGGCCCGAGCCGAGGGGCCCGCTCTGATCCTGATGGACATGAGTCTCCCCGTCATCGACGGCTGGGAGGCAACGCGGCAGCTCAAGGCGGACGAGGCCACCCGCAGCATCCCGGTGGTGGCGCTCACCGCCCATGCCATGAGCACCGATCGGGAGAAGGCCCTGGAGGCGGGCTGCGACGGCTACGAGACCAAGCCCGTCGAGCTACCGCGGCTGCTGGAGACGATGGAGAGTCTGCTGAGCTGAATTCGGCTCAGGGCTTCCGCTCCGGAGGCTCCCGGTTGCCCCGCGTGGTCGGGGACCTGACCGGAAGCGATGAAGGGTGCCGCCGACCCAGGATTCGGAGTGTTTCAGGCCTGCGCATCGGGGACTGCACGCAGGCTCATGAGCCACTCGCCGCCCACTCCCAGCAGACGGTGCAAGCCCAGGCCGTCGAGCTCCCGTCGCAGGTCCAACTCCGCGAGCTCGCCGAGCCGGACGCGTGTGGCGTCGCAGATCCATACCTCTCCGCCGCCGGCCTGCGCCTCGATGCGCGCCGCCTTCAGGAAGGGTTCGCCGATGGCCTTGAAGCGCATGTCGTCGCCACTGCCAAAGCCACCGATCACCACTTCGCCGGTGGCCACACCGACTCCGATCTCGACCGCGGGAAGCTGTGAGGCGGCGTTGCGTTCGTTGATCTCCTGCATCTCGAGCTGAAGTGCCAATGCGCAGGCCGCTGCGCGCGCCGTGTCCTGCTCGGTCGGGTCCGGAAGCCCGAAGGTGGCGGTGAGCGAGTCGCCGATCAGCGAATCCACGGACCCGCCGTGATGGTCCACGACATTTGCCAGTCCACCCAGTGTGTTGCGCAGAAGCGTCACGTACTGGCCTGGACTCAGCCGCTCTGATAGATGCCGTGCCCCCTGCACGTCCGCCACCAGCGTCGTCACGGTGCGTCGCTCGTTGCCCAGATCGAGCGAGCCGGGCGTCTCCGAAAGCTCCACGAGCAGTTCGGTAGGGATCTCTCGCCCGAGCGCTTCGCGGATGAAGCTGTTGCGAAACTCGAGCTGCTTGGCGAGCGCGGCAACCTTGCGAGCAGAACGGCTCGCCGCGAGCTGGGTGCGCACGCGCGCCACCACCATCGGAAAGTCGAAGGGCTTGGTCACATAGTCGTTCGCCCCACCCCCGAGGCCTTCCACGGCGTCGGCCGTCTCCGCCAACGCCGTTGCCATGATCACGGGAAGCTCCGCCATCGAGCGGTTGCGGCGGACGCGCTCCAAGACCTCGAGGCCATTCATGCCGGGCATCATCACGTCGAGCATCACGAGGTCGAAGTCTTCGGTATCGATGCGGCGCAGGCCGTCGATGCCGTCTCGCGCGGTTTCCACTTCGAATCCCTGACGTTCGAGTCGCCGGGCCAGCAGATCGCGGTTCTGGGGATCGTCGTCCACCACGAGGATGCGCGCGTGCTCTTGCTCGGCTCGTGGCTCCACATCGTCTGCTTCCGCTGGCGCGGGAGGCGCGGCATCCGTGCCGGCAACCGCGACGGCTTCGCTGGCGACATCCTCTCCTTCCGGAAGCGCGGGAGCTCCGGCGTCCTGCTCGGAACGGAGCTTGCCATCCACCAGATCCAGCAGCCGATTGGCTGCGCTGCGGATCCGCTGAAGGTCGGGGGCGAGATCCTCCGCGCCCCGATCTTCGAGTTCTTCCTCGAGGAGTTCGCTGTAGCCGATGATCTGCCCGAGCGGCGTTCGCACCTCGTGCTGAAAGCGCCGCATCGTCTGCTGTGCCTTGCGCAGGGCGTCCGAGTCACTCACACGGGACCGCCGTCTCCGGAGCTGGCATCCTCGAGTCGATCGACCAGGCGGCGCACACGTGAAGTAAGGAACTGCGCAAGACCGATCCCCAGCTCCGGCGAGTCTTCGAGCAAGAGCAACAGGTCGTCCCTGTCGAGCCGCAACAGGCGCGCAGCGCCGACTGCGATCGCATCGGAGGAGCGAGGCACACCGTCCAACGCGGAGAGCTCACCGAAGAAGGTACCGGCACCCAAGCGCTCGATGACGAGGTCGCCCCGACGCAGCTCCACTTCACCATCGGCCACGAAGTAGAGGCCGAGCCCTTCCTCTCCAGATGCGTAGATGCGCTCGCCCCCGGCAACCTTCTGCTCCTGGAGCTGCACGGCCAGCGACATGAGCTGCTGGGTGCTGAGCCGGTCGAAGGCCGGTACGTCCTGGAGGCTGACCGCGATGTCCATCGCCGAGGGCATGGCCACAGGATCCCCGATCGGGTGGGCGCCTTCCAGGGCGAGCGCCGCAGCGGCGAGGAGCTGCATGGTCGTATCCGAGCTGTCGCGAAGCTCCGCCAGGACTGCGGCGCTTGCCGGCATCGGGCGCCCGAGCGCGCTGGCCGCGGCCTCGCCTCGTGTCCGCCAGTCGCAGTCCTCCAGCAGCGGAACGATCGCGGCGGCTTCGTCGCGGCCCAGCAAGGCCTCGATTGCCTCGATCAACAGATCGTGTCCCCGACCGATGCTCTGCCGCCGCAAGCGGCGTTCGAGCTCCGCGAGACGGGGGTCGTCATGCAGGGCGGAGAGCAGTTCGAGCAGAGCGCCCAGACCCTCGCCAATCCGCTCCTCCAAGCGGCGCAGCAACAGCGATCGGTGGGAACCCGCGAAATCCTCCAATGCGGCACGGAAGACGACTGCTTCGCGGATCGTCTGCAGCTGGCGAGCGCGCAGGGCATCGAGTGTCGCCGCGTCGACCTCCAGCTCACGCAGTACGGCGAGCACCGCCTCGCGCCGCGCGTGGTTTCCGAACTCCAGGCCCACGAGGAGGGGAAGCGCGGCTGTCGAGCCCAGAGCGACCAGCCCTTCTCGCGCTCCCGCGGCCTCTTGGCGCGATCGGGCGCCCAGAGCCGACACCAGGCGCGATCCCTCTTCCACGAGGCCGGCATGACCCGCAAGGCAGAGGATCGCTGCCCGAACCCGCGGATCCCGATCGTCGGCGTAGCGGAGCGCCTCCTGTGCGACACCACGAGTATGGGCGTCGTGACTTCGCGCAACATCGCGCAGCGCCTCGGCGGTCTCGGCGCGATCGGCCCGCTCCTGAAGGTGCTGCGCCAACATTCGCAGACGATCTTCCCACAACGCATCGCGGAACGGAGCCAGCAGCATGGCGCGGAGTTCCTTGCGTGCAGCGCGGCGAACCAGGGCATCCGAAGCGGCAAGCGCGTCCCTCAAGGCGCGGTCGAGATCGGGCAGACCGGGGGGCGGAGCACCGCGTCGGTGCAGCTCTGCGATGGCCGCGAGCCGCACCGGTGCCGCGCGGTCTCCCATCGAGCGCTCGAGCTGTGCCTTCGATTCCCGCACCATCGCCTCGGACACGCCATCCCCGGCAGTCAGCCGGGCGTAGGCCTGCAACAGATCCGCGCGCTGCTCCGGAGGCAGAGGCGGGTGCGCAACAAGGGAGCTGGCAAGAGCCCGCAACACCTCTCCACTTCGGATGCTGCCGGCGGGCAGGGCTTCGACGAGCCGGTGCAGGGTTTCGACGAGCAGCGGACGGTTGGCGGGCGGAGCCCCTTCCACCGCCTGCGCCAACAGAGCCACGACCAGCGCGGGCTCGCCGTCTGCCACCAGATCCACCGCCGCGCGACACACGCGAGGATCGGGATCCACGAGGCTCTTCGCCAGGCTGCGCAAGGTGGCCGCGTCGAGGAGGATGGCCCGATCAATGCCGGCTTCCAACCCGTGTTCCGCCGAGGCCTGCAGCAGCAGTCCCGGGTAGGCGCGCCAGAGCACGAGTGAAGATGACAGCCACAACCCCGCCACCGGCAGCGCAGCCCAGCCGACCCACCTCTCCACCCCGAGTGCGAGGGCGCCGAGCACGAAGGCATTTCCCAGCACTCCGCCGAGTCGATTCACGGGGCCGCCCAAAAACCCGGAGGCTCGCACGCGAACATCGTCCGGGAAGAGGTTGTAGAGAACGCGGACAGCGGAATCCGCAACGCCGTCCTCTGCCAGCCGGGCGGCCCCGAAGCTGGCGAAGGCTGCGAACAGAGCAAAGTCCAGGCCTAGCCACGCGAGGCCGAGCGCATAGGCGGCCGGCCACGCTACCAGCGACAGAGGCAGACCCAGGTTCCGGTAGAGCAACCTGGCCAGCCACAGCTGGCTGCCGAGCATCGCCACGTTGAGCCAACCGCGGAATTGGGAGTAATAGTTGAGCATCTGCTGTTCGCCGCCGGGACCCTGGGTTGCGACGTCCAGCACACTCGTGAACTCGAAGTACAGCACGGGGCTGAGCGCTCCCCCGCAGAGCAGCGCGACACCCAGGAGACGAAAGAGTCGGCTGCTGCGAAGGAGCGCGCCAAAGCCAATACCTTTCTCGACGCTCGGGCCAGTGCGCCTTGCCAGTGCGTGCTCGAAGGGCCGAGTGCCGCGGCGCCGCAGCCTTCCGCTGGCCACGGCCGAGCCCGCGAGCAACGCAACACACAGCGCGATCAAGCCCTCCACGCCGATCAGGCCCGCCAGAGGACCGGACCCGAAGCTGCCGGCGATGCCGCCGACGGTCACTCCCGAAGCGAGGGGGGCGAACAGCTGTTTGGCCCGACGGGCTGGGAGCAGGTTTCCCATCGCCAGCCAGAACGCCAGCACTCCGAGCGCCAGAACCTGTCGTGACACCAACAGCAGCGCGCCGAAGACGACGGGCGCCCGGCTGTCCGTCAGCAGGACGAAGGGAAGCGGCGCCAGCGCCAAGCCCACCAGGATGCGCGGCAGCCAACGCGCGGGGTCGCGGCTGGCGGCCCGACCGGCCAGCGATGTGGTCAGCACCAGGAGCCCCGAACTCGCGAGTAGCGCCAGCGGGAGCGCGTCCACACCGACCCGCTTCAGGAACAGGGTCTCGGCGGTGTTCAACAGCGCAAAAGCGGCAGCGCCCATCAAGAAGAGACACAGCACGGCCCAGCCGACGAGCCCTCGCTCTGCGGGCTGAACGCCGATTCGCTGTAGGACCATCTCGAGCGACCTCATCGCGAGCGAGGATAACCTGCTGCACGGGGTGGGCTGGGCGCAGCGATATTCACTCTGGCGATCGCCGGCAGGGGAGAAGGGTCTCCCTCACGACCCTTGGGGTCTCCGAGTCCCGGGAGTGGGGGCCGCATAGCCGGTTTGCGAGAGGGCTTCTAGACTCCCACCGATGAAGGCCTCGGCCCCCAGCTCTCGTTGGCTCAGGCTCGGCACCGCCAGCCTGCCCGCAGGCGTGATGACCCTGCTGCTCGGCCTCGTCGTGATCGGCGGCTGGCACACCGGCAATCGCACGCTCGTACAGGTCATGCCGAGCTTCGTACCCATGCAGTACAACACGGCGCTCGGCTTCGTACTGTCGGGCGCTGCTCTACTCCTGCTCGTCTTCGAGCGCCGGCGCGCCGCCAGCGTTGCCGGTGGGCTCGCCTTCCTCGTTGGGGGGCTCACGCTGCTTCAATACGCCTTCGGCGTCGATCTCCAGATCGACGAGTTCTTCATGAAGCACGACATTACGGTGAAGACGTCGAATCCAGGACGCATGGCTCCGAACACGGCGGTCTGTTTCACCCTCGTCGGCCTCGCGACCGCCCTGCCCACGAAAGCCTTTGCGGCTCACCACTCCCTGCTACGCGTGATCTGGTCGTCTCTGGCCTTCGGCCTCGCGGTGGTCGCGCTATCCGGCTACGCCACCGGCCTCGAGACCGCCTACGGCTGGGGAAACCTGACCCGGATGGCGGTCCACACCTCCGCCGGCTTCATCGTGGTCAGTCTCGGAATCCTCTCCTTTCTCTGGCAGCGCGATTCGGCGGATTCGCAGCTCCCAGCCTGGACCCCGGTGCCGATGGCCGTGGCGATCGTGGCGGCCACCTTGTGCTTCTGGCAGGCATTGATGGCCGAGAGCGATCGCATCCAGGATCTCAATCCCGACCTGACCTCCATCGATGATCTGGCGAGCGTCATGCTCGTCGTCGGAAGTTCACTCGCCGTCGCGATGGCGTTGGCCGCGCACCTGGCCCAGCGAGCGGGCCAACGGGCCCGCGAGATCGAGCACGCGAACCGGGCGCTCGAAAGCGAGATCACGACGCGCCACGCCGCAGAACAGGCACTCCAGACACATCGCGACAATCTCGAGAACCTGGTCGCCGAGCGCACCGGCGAGCTCGAGGAGGCGCGCGAGCAGGCGGAAGAGGCCAACAGCGCGAAGAGTGCCTTTCTCGCCAACATGAGCCACGAGCTGCGGACTCCGATGAACGCGATCATCGGCTACAGCGAAATACTGCTCGAAGACGCCGAAGACGACGGGAACGAGGACGCCGCCGCCGACCTCACGAAGATCCACTCCGCCGGGCGTCATCTGCTCGAGCTGATCAACGACGTGCTCGACCTCTCGAAGATCGAAGCCGGGCGCATGGACCTCTTCCTCGAGACCTTCGAAGTCAAGGCGATGATCGACGAAGTGGTGGCAACCGTGCAGTCGCTCGTGGCCAAGAAGGGCAATCGTCTGGTCGTCGAATTCGACCCGAGCCTCGGCGAGATGCATGCGGATCTCACGAAGGTGCGGCAGTCGCTCTTCAACCTGCTGAGCAACGCCGCGAAGTTCACCGAAGAGGGGCAGATCACTCTCGCCGCCCGCAAGGCGGCGGTGGAGGGTGCCGACGGCATCGAGCTTGCCGTGTCGGACACGGGCATTGGGATTTCCGCCGAGAAGCTGGAAACGGTCTTCGAGGAATTCTCGCAGGCCGAGGAGTCCACGGCGAAGCAGTTTGGTGGCACAGGGCTTGGCCTCGCCATCACGCGCCGCTTCTGCCAGCTGATGGGAGGCGACGTCGAGCTCGAGAGCGTTCCCGGCGAGGGCTCGACCTTCACGATTCGCCTCCCCGAGCGTGTGGAAGACGCAACCGCCCAAGAGAAGGAAGAAGCGGCCCCGCTCGGCGATACCACTTCGCTGGCGACGGCGAAGACCGTCCTCGTGATCGACGACGATCCGACGGCACTCGATCTCTTGGGACGCACGCTGCAGGACGCGGGCCTGCGCGTGGTGACGGCGACAGCCGGTGACGAAGCGCTGCGCCTGGCGAGATCCATCGCCCCCTGCGCCATCACCCTCGACGTCGTCATGCCGGGGATCGACGGTTGGGCGGTGCTTCGCGAGCTGAAGGCGGACCCCGAGACGCGCGGCATCCCCGTGATCATGGTGACCATGACCGACGACAGCGACATGGGATACGCACTCGGGGCGACCGAGTTCCTCACGAAACCCATCGATCGCAGACAGCTCGTCGACTTGATCGCGCCTTACCGCTCGGAGGCCGGGCGCACTGCCCTGCTCGTAGACGACGAGCCGGACGTTCGCGACGTGATCCGAAGGTCGCTGGAGCCCGTGGGCTGGGCCGTGATCGAGGCCGAGAACGGGCAGATTGCCCTCGACCGGATGGCGGAGCAGCTGCCGACCGTGATCCTCCTCGACCTCATGATGCCCGTGATGGACGGCTTCGAATTTCTGGCCGAGATCCGAACACACGACGCGTGGCGTTCGATTCCTGTGGTCGTCGTGACCGCCAAGCAGCTGGACGACGGCGAGCGCGCCCAGCTCGCCGAGGGAGCGGCCGCCTTGATCCAGAAGCGGGGTTCATCCGGGCCGGAGCTCTTCGAGCAGATCCGCCATGCCGTGGATCAGCTCGGGCTCACGCACAGCTCGTGAGCCCGAGCTGAGACTCCAGTCCTGCGGGCGCGTCATTTGCAGCGCACCTCGGCGATAGGCTGCGGCAGCGAATGGTGTCCGGGCATCACCGGACCCGTATAATACGGATTCAGGCATGTCGAACTCTGCTAGTCGTCGCCAGTTCGAGGATGAGGTCTTTCCGGCAGAGCTGGAGGAGATCCGCCGGCGCCGCGAGGCGGTGGGTCTCGTCGGCTCCGACCTCGAAGGGCCGCCGTCCGCCCATCTGGGGCTCCATGGCCTGGCGTTCTCCGGGGGCGGGATTCGCTCGGCCACCTTCTGCCTGGGGGTGCTCGAGGCAGCCGCCAACGCCGGGCTGCTCAAGCGCGCAGACTATCTGTCGACCGTCTCAGGCGGCGGCTACACGGGTTCTTGCCTGAGCTCGGTACTGAACGATCCGACGAAGAAGCCCGAAGGACGCGACTTCCCATTCCATCACGAGCTCGGCGTCGAGGAGCCCGCCGCCTACCGGCACCTGCGCAACGGCAGCAACTACCTGGCACCCGGCGGGGTCCTCGAGAAGCTGCGGCTTCCCGCACTCGTGCTGCGCGGAATCCTGCTGAACTTCCTCCTCTTCTTGCCGATCGTGATGCTGGCAGTCGTGCTCACCGAGCTGGTCTACGAGTTCGGCACGCGCTCGCCCTTCGGCTTCCACGTCGTCCCCCTCACCGCGCTGGGATTCTTCGGGCTCCTGGTCCTCACATTTCCGCCGGTGACGCGTGCCCTGCGCCGCCGGATGGTGTGGAGTCACCGAGACCGCTACGAGCAGATCCTGACCTGCGCGTTCGCAGTGAGTCTCGTGTTGCTGTTCGCGACGCCGCTGGCCTTGCTGGTGGTCGGAGCGGCGGGCGGCACGTGGGAGGGCTTCCGCGAGGCCGTACGGGCTGAGCTGGCTTCGCCGTTCGAGGGACGAGACTACTGGAAGTGGCTCGTGGCTCTGCTGGTCGTCGTCGGATTCCTGTTCGCCGGCCAGGCGTCGGAGCGGGTGGAGCAGCTGCGGGGCCGCCTGGGCCTCTACCTGGTGGGGCTCCTCGCTCCGTCTGTGCTCCTCGTGATCTACCTGGTCCTGTGCGCCTACCAGCTCGACTCGCCCTTCCTGAGCGGACAATTCGCAGGCTCCCTCGATCGCGCCGTGCTCACGTCCGAGCTGCGCGCGGAGCTCGGGCAGCGAGGCGTCGAGCTCGGACCCGATGCGATGGTGCTGGTCCAGAAACCCGGCAAGGCGTGGGCCATCCGGGACGGGGAAGACGAACTTCATATCTCGACGAAGGCGGCCTTTCTACGCATCGACGATCGCGACCTCTGGGACGGCCCCGCCGATTTCGCCTTCTTTGCCCTGTGGATCGGACTGCTGAGCTTCAACCTGATCTTCATGGATGTGAACCTAACGTCCCCTCACGGCTTCTATCGAGACCGACTGAGCCGAGTGTTCCTCTTTCGCACGCGCAAGGACGGCGGCGTCGAATCCAACGACGGCCAGAAGCTTTCGGACCTCAACGGCAGCGGCACGCAGGCGCCCTATCACCTGATCAACACCGCGCTGAACCTCCACGGTTCCAGAGACCCGAACCTGCGCGGCCGCAATGCCGATTTCTTCATCTTCAGCAAGCACCACACGGGGAGCCATCACACCGGCTATTGCAGGACCACGGCGCTCGAAGAGCTGGACGGTCACCTCGATCTCGGCACGGCCATGGCCGTCTCCGGGGCAGCGGCGGCACCCAATATGGGCGTCACGACGGTTCCCCCCCTCGTCTTCCTGATGACGCTGCTCAACATCCGGCTCGGCTACTGGCTGCCGAATCCGAGCTGGGTGCGTGACAGCTCCGGCCTCCGCAGGCTGCTGCTGCGGCGTGGCGCCGGCCCGCTTCAGATCCTTCGGGAATCGATCAGCGGGCTGCACCACCGCGGATCTCAAGTGAACGTCTCCGATGGCGGCCACCTCGAGAACCTCGCCGTCTACGAGCTGTTGCGACGCCGCTGCAGCTTCATCGCAAGCATCGATGCGGGGGCCGATCCACACCACCGCTTCGGGGCACTCGTGCGGTTGATCCGCTTCGCGAAGATCGACATGGGCATCAAGATCGAGATCGATCTCGCAGACCTGGAGAAAGACGAGCAGGGTGCGTGCCGCAAACACTGGGCGGTGGGCACGATCCGCTACGGCGATGGCCAGGTCGGGCACCTCCTCTACATCAAGGCATCGCTCAGCGGCGACGAGAATCTGTACGTCCGCGAGTACGCCGCGCAGAACCCCACCTTCCCGCACCAGTCGACCGCCAACCAGTTCTTCACCGAGACCCAGTTCGAGGCCTACCGCGCGCTCGGCTTCCATGCGGCCAGCCGGGCGATCGAGGAGCACCGCGACCTCGCGGGTCTCGTCGACCGCCAGGCCGAGACACCCGGCGAATAGAACGAATCGAGCCGGGGACGTTCTTGAATATTCGAATAGACGTGCATCATTCTCTAGAATCAGCTCGGCAGGAGGTGCCGTGAGCAGAGGGCTAGCCATCACGATCTTCGCCTGCACGCTCGCATTCTGCGTGAGCGCGCTCGCACAGGATGCGACGACGGACTCGGTGGAGGCTGAGGCCTCGGCCGAGCAAGAAGCGGCGGAGCCTGCGACCCATCCGCTGATCGCCCGCAGCGAACGGCTCCAGCAGCGATTGGCTGAGGTCCGCTCGCGATTCGACGGGCTCGAGGCCGAGGCCAAGAAAGCCGTGGGCGAGGAGCTACAGATCCTCGAACACCAGATCGCCGAGAGCAAGATGGACTTCCTGCGCGTGCTCGGAGACACCGTCAACAATCTGCTCTCGCAGGAGAAGGCCGAACTCGACACGAGCGAAGCGCGCGAGCTGATCGAGGGCCTGCTGATCAGCCTCGGCCCGGCGCTTCGCAAACACATCGACGCGTCCGAGCAATTGCTCGCGCAACGTCGAAGCGAGAGCGAGGAAGCCGACGTGCTCGAGCGCCTGTCGCACGAGCAGGCGATCGGCCTCGAGGTCAACTGGCTCCAATACCTGTACCGCGCCTATGCGACCTACATCGAACAGCTCGAGTTGCTCGAGCTCGAAGATTCGGTCTCGCGCGAGGACTACGTGGAGCGACTCGCCACGCGCGCCGATCGGCTCTCGGGTCGGATCCAAGTGGTGACCGAGCAGCTGGGCCAGCTCCAGGTGCGCCTGGCCGAGAATCCCGACGATGCAACTCTGCAGGCCGAGGTCCAGCTACTCGAGGAGCGCAAGAAGATCGCCATCGCCGCGATGTCGGACGGCGTCGGCCTGCTCGATTCCGCCAAGCTCGATTCCTCCGCCTATCGCCGCCAGTTGATCCAGTCCACCGGCGAGGTCACCACGGATGTCTTCCGCTCGGGCGTCTTCATGGGTCTGCTGCGAGACTGGCTCGAGCAGGGCCAGTCATGGCTGGGTGCCAATGGCCCGCTGGTCTTCTTCCGCCTGCTTCTCTTCTTCTTCATCCTCCTCGCCTTCCGCGCGCTTGGCGGCGTGGCGCGACGCGTCCTGCGACGCAGTGCCGACAGCCAGAGCTCCGCCGACACTTCCCAGCTGCTGCAGAACATGCTTCAAGGGATCACGCATCGCGGGATCATGCTGATCGGATTGTTGGTCGCCCTGTCGACACTCGGAATCCAGCTCGGCCCGCTGCTGACCGGCCTCGGAATTGCCGGCTTCATCGTGGGTTTCGCGCTGCAGGACTCGCTCTCGAACTTCGCGGCCGGCGTGATGATCCTGGGTTATCAACCGTATGACGTCGACGATCTGATCGACGCCGGCGGTGTCTTCGGCAGGGTCAGCCACATGAGCCTGGTCTCGACCACGATTCTCACCATCGACAATCAGACCCTGATCGTGCCCAACTCCAAGATCTGGGGCGATGTGATCAAGAACATCACCAGCCAGAAAGAGCGTCGCGTCGACATGAAGTTCCGCATCTCGTACTCGGACGATGTCGAACGTCTGGAGCGCATCTTCGGCGAGATTCTCGAGCAGCACCCGAAGGTGCTGGCGGATCCGGAGCCGATGGTCAAGCTGCATGAGTTGGGCGAATTCGCCATGGAATTCGTCGTCCGGCCCTGGGTGAAGACCGGCGATTACTGGGACGTGTACTGGGACGTCACGCGCGAGGTCAAATGTCGGCTCGACGCCGAGGGCATTCAGGTTCCGGTCCCGCAGACGGATGTGCGCCTGCTCGGGGCAGACTGAGATGGGGTCGGTGCCAGAGCTTCCCAGCTGCTCGAGCCACGCGTAGAAGCGGGTACCCGAGGGCGGGCCTCAGGGCTCGACCGTCGAAGCAACGAGATCGCAGATCTCGGAGAGGAGTTCGTCGCGCCCGGTGCCGCGCTTCTGCACCAGCCCCGCGACCTCGCCGCTGAGCTGCCGCTGCTCCTCATCGCTGAGATCCTTCGCCGTCACAACGACGATGGGGATCGAGAGCGAGCGCTTGCGCAGCTCCGTCACGAACTGGAAGCCGTCCATCACGGGCATCATCAGGTCGAGCAGAATGAGCGCCGGCGTCTTCTGCGCAACCCGGTCGAGGGCCACCTCGCCGTTCTCCGCTTCCTCGACGGCCCACCCCTCCTTCTCCAGCGAGCGCCGAAACACGTCCCGGACCTCCTCGTTGTCGTCGACCACGAGCACGTGCGCTTCGGGGTCCGTAGTGCTGTAGCGCGCGAGGAGACCGACGAGCTGGTTGCGCTCGATCGGCTTGGTCAGGAAATCCGTGGCGCCGAGGGTGTACCCCATGTTCCGGTCATCGGTCATGGTGACCATGACGACCGGGATGTCCCGGGTCTTCGGGTCGGTCTTCAGCTCCCGGAGCACCGCCCACCCGTCCATTCCCGGCATGATCACGTCGAGTGTGATCGCGGCCGGCTGCAGAGTGCGGGCGAGCTCCACGGCCTCCTGCCCGTCCGTTGCGGAGACCACGCGAAACCCCGCGCCCTCGAGCGTTCGGCCCAGGAGGTCTCGAGCGGTCGCCTCGTCGTCGATCACGAGAACCGTCTGCTCCCCGTCGTTCGCGCTGGCGATCGACGGCTTCTCGGCCCCGGAAGACGCGCCTTCGGTCTCGCTGTCGCCGAACTCTACTCGAACCGGGAGCAGGATCGAGAAGGTGGAGCCCTCGCCGACGGTGCTCTCCACGAGGACGTCGCCACCCATCAGCTGGCAGAAGCGCTGCGTGATGGCGAGGCCGAGGCCCGTGCCTCCGAAGTTCTTCGTGGTCGACTCGTCGGCCTGGGAGAACTCCTCGAAGATGTGCCCGAGCCTTTCCGGCGAAATTCCGATGCCCGTATCGGAGACGGCGAAGCGCACGCCTTCGCGGCCGCCGACCTGCTCCGGCGTTATTGCCAGTGTCACGGTTCCCTCGTGGGTGAACTTCGCAGCGTTGCTCAGCAGGTTGAAGAGTCCCTGCCTCACCTTGGTGAGATCCGCCCGGATGTTGCCAATCGAGGGCTCGATCTCCAGAACGAGCTCATTCCCATTCTTCTTGATGAGTGCGTCGATCGTCGCTGCGACCTCGTCGATCATCGTGCCGACATCGAAGGTCTCGAGGTACAGATCCATCTTCCCCGCTTCGATCTTCGAGAGGTCGAGTACGTCGTTGATGAGGGACAGGAGGTGCTTCCCCGCGGCGTGGATCTTCTGCAGGTCGCCGACCGCCTCTTCGTTGCCCTCGTCCTCGGCATCCTCGATCAGCATCTCGCTGTAGCCGATGATCGCGTTCATCGGAGTGCGCAGCTCGTGACTCATGTTGGCCAGGAACGAGCTCTTGGCCCGGTTGGCCGCCTGGGCGGCCGCGCTGGCGTCCTCGAGCGCGACGTTCACCTCGGCGAGTGCGCCGGTCTGGCGACGAATCACCCGCGCGATGCGCACGGCCAGGATCGAGAAGGCGATCGCGATGAGCGGGCTCACCACGAGCAGGTTGCGCCACGCGGCGAGCAGCTGGTCCTGGGCGCGATCCGAGAGCTCGCGGCTCAGGCGCCCTGCGGCACCTCTCAGCCGGGCCTCGACCGACGAGAGCGACGCGAAGGTCGCATCGCTCTCGTGCTGTAGCGCGATGCGCTGAGAGTGAAGCTCGGCGCGATGGACGGCGGCCTGAAAGAGCCCGCCTTCACCGGGCACGATCGTCTGGTGGGCAACGTCGTTGCTGAATCCCTCCCCGAAGAGTGCGACCTCGAGGTTCTCGATGGAGGCCGGGTCGATGGGGAGCTCGCCCTCCCCGCTCGAGATCTTGTTGAGCTCCCTCCGGAGGCGCGAGAGCGCGGAAGTGAAGCGATTGTCCTTCAGATCCGAGAGCTGGTCGGCGTCTCCCACGGCCAGCTTCTCGGAGAGGAGCACCAGGTCTGCGAGCTCGTTGTTGATCACGGTCATCGAGGCGGTCTTCTCGATTCCCCCGATGATTTCGTCCGCGAGGACCTTCGCCTCCGCACCCCGCGACTTCTTGTACTTGCGAATGGAAACCACCCGCCTCAACCGCTGGCGGCCCTCGTTGCTCGCCAGCGAGGCCCGGATCCTGTGGAGTGCGGCGTCGCTCGTGGCGCGTGCCTGATCGAGCTCCACCTCGGCGCTCTCGATGTCCCCGGCCCAGGCGCTGCAGCGTTCGCGCAGGCTCTGCAGGCCGGTCAGCTCCTGCTCGAGACGCGAGAGGGGTTCGTCGATCTGCGGATCGCGGGCTCCCTCCCGCGACTCCCGGACCACCCGCTCGAGCTCGACGAGGAGGTCGACCTCCGGCTCCACCACCGGATCAGCGGAGAGGTGCGCCGTCAGCTCCGCTGAGACCCCCGCCAGGTTCGACTCCATGGTGGACACGAGCGACGTGAGATGGGCCTGAACCCGGTCGATCTCCTCGCGTCCGCGCTGGGCGCTGGTCAGCACCCAGCCGAAGACGGCGAGGAAGAGCGCACCTCCGGCCAGTCCTAGCCCGGCCAGGATCCAGACCTGGCGGGCCGCAGTGCTGGCCGTCGTGTCGCCAACTTTCTCGGTCATACCTAGCGCGTCGTGCCGGACGCGGCTCCCGAGAGCGCCGCCCAGTCCAGCGGCTGGATGCGACCGCCGTGCAGAATCGTGGGCCAGACGGTGTGGCTCGCCTGGTGCTCGCCGGGTCCCAGCTTGAGCGGCGTTCCGAGGCCCAGATCGAACTCCCCGAGGGCCTCGAGTGCGTCGATCACAGCCTCCCGGGTGATGTCTCCGCCGATGCCCGAGAGCGCCCGAACCAGGATGCGCCCGGCGACGTAGCCCTCCAACGACCCGAAGGTGGGTAACGCGGTCGCCTTCCAGGCGGTCAAGGCCTTGCGATACTCGCGCACCAGGGGCACGTCCGAGTCCACGTGGGGCACCACCTGGGTAACGATGACGCCGTCGCCCTTCTCGCCCAGCGCGGCGGCAAGCGGAGCGGCGCCGACGAACGAGACGTTGAGGAAGTGCACGTCGAGCCCCACGTCCCGGGCGAGCTCGATGAAGCGCGCGCACGGAGCGTACGCCCCCACCATGATCACGGCGCGCGGCGGCGGATCGGCCTGCATGACCTCGGCCAGCCCGTCCTCTACGGCCAGCGTATTTCTCTCGTAGCGGCCGTGGGCCACGTCGTGCTCGCTGGCAAGGCCGTGCCGCTTCAGCGCCGCGATGCCCCCGACGAAGCCCGCGTCCCCGTACGCGTCGCGCTGGGTGAAGAAGGCGATCTCGGTGGGCTGCAGTTTGAGCTGGCCGACGAGGGCCTCCACCATGGCGGCGGTCTCCTCGGCATAGCTCGCGCGGTAATTCACGACATAGCGGTCCGGGGGCTGCTTCCGGAGCACACCAGCGCCCGTGAACGCCCCGTAGAAGGGGGTCTTCGTCTCATTGGCGATCGGGATGGCGGCCACCGCGGTGGGTGTCCCGACGTTCCCGATCACGGCGACGACCCGCTCCTGCTCGATCAGCCGGCGCATGTTGGGAACGGTCTGCGCCGGCTCGTATTGGTCGTCGAAGGCACGCAGCTCCAGCTTGCGCCCAGCGATTCCCCCGGCCCGATTCGCCTCCTCGAGGGAAGCCAGCACCCCGGCCCGCATGTTCTCGCCGAGCTCGGCTGCCGGGCCGCTCAGCGCTGTCGACATGCCGAGCAGCAGCGTTTCGCCCGTTTCCGCTCCCGCGTCAGTACCGAGGGCACCCACCCCGATGAGCAGCGCCGCGGCGAGAAACGCCACGGGTCCAGCATGCGATATTCGGGGCACGCTCATTCCTCCCGGCGGCAGTATACATTCGACTGCTCTTCTCTGGCGCAACCACTCCTTCTCAGAAGTTCAGTTCATGTCCACGGGGCATTTTTAATGCTGCAGGGGCATGGACGCTGGTCAAGACGCCAAGGGCCTCCACGGCGGAATGGATTTCCCCTCGCGTCAAGAACGCGGAATGAGTGCCCGGTTTGCGTCATCGCGATAGTTCGCCGCCTCGGGATCTCGATCGAGTCGCCACTCGAACCATCGCAGGCGCGCGATGAGCCGCAGGTAGCGCGCGTGCTTGCTCGCGATCTCCCAGGCGTAGCGGACATGGAAGCGCAGCGCGCTGTCGACAGGCAGCCCCGGCCGCCGCTCGCTGCGTGTCTTCATCCGGAAGAAACCACCGTCGAGGGGGTGCAGATCTTCGATCGACGCGCAGCCGTGAAACCACAGAGCCATGTTGGCCATTTTTCGCGTCTTGATGCCACTCGCGCGCGCCCGCCGCAGCAGGGTCTCGATGTGCTCGGGCGAGTAGTACTGGCTCCAGGCCATGCGATAGGTGTCGCGCCATTGCTCCTGCGACATCTGCGAATGCCCGGTGGTCACATGGTAGGTGTCGTAGCTGTTCATGTCCGGGTCCATCGGGACGCCGGCATGGAAGAGCTCCTTGTGGTCCTGAGACCCGGGCAGAGGCGTCAGCACGAAGAACTCGAGGATATCGACCGGCAACTCGCGCTGGATGATCTCGATGTCGCGTCTGACCGACTCGCGTGTGTCGCCCGGGAAGCCGATGATATAGCCCGCAAAAACGATCACGCCCTGATTCTGCCAGGCCTGCATCATGTTGCGGTATTCGGAGATCTGATTCTGTCGCTTCCCCGCGCCCTTGAGTGCCTCGGGGTTGATGTTCTCGAGTCCAATGAAGACCTTCCGGACGCCCGCGCGCCTCGCCTTCTCGATGAACCCGGGAATCTTGTGGCAGAGCGTGTCCACCTGCATGGTGATCTTGATCTCGATCTGCTCGTGCTCTCGCAACTCGATCAGGCGGTCGAGAATCGACTCCCAATCCCTATTTCGCGCGAAGTTGTCATCGGAGATGAAGAAGTTCCGAACGTTCTGGGCGCGGTTCATGCGGACGATCCGCTCCACGTCGTCGGCGTTTCGGCGCCGGGATTTGCGGCCTTGCACGTTGATGATCGTGCAGAAGGAGCATTGGAAGGGACAGCCGCGTCCTGCGTCGAAGCTCGCCTGGACACCGAGCCCCCGGGAGAGAACCTCCTTGGGTAGGAAAGGAACGGGCTGTTGCTGGAGCCCGGGCAGATCGCTCAGGAAGTTGTAGATCGGCTTCATCGCGCCGTGCGCGACGTCCTGTAGCAGAGCTTCCAGGCGGCCTTCGGCTTCGCCGGCATAGATCGAGACGCCCAGGTCGATGGCTTCCTGGAGGTCCGGTTGCACACCCGGCAGCATGGCGAGACAGCCGCTCACGTGGAAGCCACCGATCGCCACGGAGACCCCGGCCTCCCGAAACTGCCGGGCGAGGTCCATCGCGCGGGGAAACTGATTGCTCTGGACGCCGACGAACCCGACGAGGCCGCTCCCTGCGCTGCGGATTTCGCGGACGATTCGCGCCACGTCGATGCGCGTGTTGGTCTCGTCGAGGGCGTGGCATTCGATCTCGACGCCCTGGCCTAGAACGCGCCTCTCGGCGCAGTCCGCCACCAGCCCATAGAGCGTGGCGAGCGTGTTCGAGGGGATGACCGAGCGCCTCCAGCGGATCACGTAGCCATCGTCGTCGTAGTGAGACGGCTTGATCAGGAAGACGGGAAAGCGCAAGGAGTCTGTCGTCTGCACGGGTCTGTGGGCGCTCCGTCACAGCGGGGCTATGGAGGCACGGCTGGTGGGTGGAAGCGAGCGAGACGGTCGTAGCACTCGACCTTCCCAGCCGCCATGGACGCTTGTACTCAGGGGCGGCATGAGTCCGATACTCGCAGCGCCCGGCGGAAGACCAGATCGACTCGGAGGATCGGCTAGGAGAAGAAGACTCGAAACGAATCGTCCAGAATCAGTCTGACTGAAGTGTAGATGCCGACGATCGCAGGAATGATCCAGATGAAGTTCCCGCCACGACGATGCCGGACAGGACCATCCACTGCCTGACCGGAGAAAGGATAGCCGCTTCTGCTCCACCACCTGCTTCCTGCTCCAGAAGATCGGAGACCTCCTCCAGAGAACGGGCCTCATCGGTGGTCATGGGTTCCTACCATCTTGTCGGCAGAGTCTTGTCGGCAGAGCTCGCCGTGCAGGCCATTGAGCGACCACCCGGCTCACCGTCCAACGGCATTCTGGGCTCTGGGGGTCCTGGCTGCCACCGGCGAGAGGAACCAACGGCTCGCCGAGGCGCCTGGCCCTTCTGAAGCGGAGAGGGTGGCAGCGGAAGCGCCACTGCACTCGAGGGCACTCGACTGCCGTTCTGCCCCTCGGCTGCCGCGGCAGGCCGCACGCAACTCCGACGCGCAAGCCCCGCCAGCCGTACGGGATACGGCCTCACGCGGCGAATTCGCACGGAACTTGCAACGTCCAACCGCGAAGACGCGTCTCGCGGAGGCCCCTGATGCAGCGTTCGTTCGTTCTCTCGGCACTATTGGTCGGTGTACTCGGGTTGCCCGCCTGTTTCACCGCCCGGCGCGCCGCAGATCTCGACCGCACCCCCGCCGTCGACACCGGCATGGGCGCCGCGATCCTGATGCCTGGCCAGACGGCGCCTAGCCTGCCCCAGGGCGGAGTTGCACCCGGCGGCACCCAGCAGACCCGGGTCGGCCCCGAAGGCCACTCCGGGAGCACCAGCGGATCGGCCCAACCCTCCACCGGCCCACTCACGATGATCGGCAGCTCCAAGATGGACGAGAATCGTCACGAGGTGGGCAAGGAAGATCCCCTCATACAGAAATGGGCGTTGGCGCCGCTCGGCGTCCTGGCGGCTCCCTTCGTGTGGGCTGCCGAGCTCGCGCGCGGCGAGCCCGAGTCGGGCCCCGCGGTTCCCTCGGCGAACAAGCCGGGACCGAAGCCCGCACCGCCGCCCAGCGATTACGAGAGCCAGAGCCTGCGCGAGATGGAGCGCGAGCTGGCGGAGCGGGCGAGCGCGAAGCCACCGCCGGGGAGCCGCTCCATGTCGATCGCCGACGAGCTGGCCGCGCTGCAACGCGCCCCGCGGGCTACCCCGCCCCTCGCACCGGCACCCGCTCCGACTCCGGCTCCACGCAGCGAGAGCGCGGAGTCCGAAGAGGCTGAAGCCGACGGCATCGTCGATCGCGACGGCGACGGCCGCATCGACGAGTGGATCTACCGCGAGCACGGTCAGGTGGTGCGCAGGGCTCTCGATCGCAACGCAGACGGACAGGTCGACACCACGCTCCACTACGACCCGCAGACCCACGAGCTGGCACGAGTCGAAGAGGATGACGATCGGGACGGCACGGCGGACGCCTGGACTGTCTACCGCGACGGCCAGGTGGTGCGCCGACGCGCCGATGCCGATGGTGACGGCGAGGTCGACACCTGGGCCTTCTTCGCCAACGGACGCATGACCCGCCACGAGCAGGACACCACCGGCGACGGCTTCCGCGACCGCACCGGCTTCTACGCTGACAACCACCTGGCCCGGGAAGAGTACGACCGGGACGGCGACGGTGTCGCCGACGTCATCAACCACTACGACGCGGACGAGCAGATCACCCGGCGCGAAGAAGACGTGGATCGCAATGGCAGCATCGACAGGGTCTCGCATTACGAGAACGGCCGCCTCGCGCGCAAAGAGATCCTGAGCGACGCCGACGACCGGGCGAGCCGCTGACGCCATGCCGCGCACACTCGGACAGGGTATGGCCTTCCTGCTGGGGTTCGCCGCCGCGCTCATCATGTCTCCCCTCAGCATTCGGGTGGCCAGCGCGGACGCGCCCGACTCCACGGACGCCGTCGTCGAGGCGCGGCTGCATGCTGCAGTGAACGCCGAGCGCGCGCGCCTGCATCTGATCCCCCTCGAGCGTGTCCCGGAGCTCGATGCCGTGGCGCGCGCGCACAGCAGGGACATGGCAGGGCGTGGCTACCTGGCGCACGTCAATCCCGAGGGTCTGAGTCCGCTCGACCGCATCCAGTCGGCCGGCATCGACGGCTTCACGCTGGCGGCGGAGAACGCGGGTCTCACCGACGATGGCGAGCCGAGCGCCGAGATCCTGCGCAACTGGATCGCTTCGCCGGTGCACGCAGACAACCTCTACGCGCCGCCCTTCAACCACACCGGCATCGGGATTGCGCGCTCCGCCAACGGCACCTGGTACGTCACCCAGCTCTACTTGACGGTGGCTCGATGAGCGGCCCGCGCTCCTGCGCAACTGCTGCCACAAGTGCTGTCGCGGCGGGGCGAAGTCGACGCGAAGAGTTCAACCGAAGCCTCGTGCGGATACATCAATATCTTGTTTTCTTTGATGTTTCTGCTTCTATCCAAATTCAACTCTCGAGGTCTGCTTCGTTCATGTCCAGTCTGCCTCGCAGCATCGCGACCGCCGTGCTGAGCCTCAGCCTGGCGGGTACCGCCACCGCCGGCGCGAGCATCACGGGCGTCTGCCCCGATGGCAGCATGTTCGTGGTCCGGCAGCGCGCCGACATCCCCTGCCCGGAGTCGAAGGAGGTCGAGCCCCACGACCTGCCGCCGATTCGTCCGGCCTATCTGCCGCGTCCCTACGGCTGGCAAGTGTTCCAGAACAAGCAGGATCCGAACAACCCCTACAATCTGGTCGACCGGGCACAGACCATTCGCGAAGCCGGCGAGCCGATCGAGGACAGCCCCGCACCGCGGCCGCAGCGCGCGCAACCGGAGCCCCAACGTCACGCCGCGTTGCCGCCGTTGTCCGCGCCGCCGCCGAGCGCGCCGCCGGCTCTGCGGCTGTCCGCGGAGGAGCGCCGCAACCTGGCGTTGATCGTGGAGCTCAGTCAGAAGAGGAGTGCTGCGCGCTTTGCCGGTGAGGATGCTCCGCTGGTAATCGAGCTGGCACACTCCCGCGCCTTCGAAGAGCGTCTCCACGCACACTACGCGGGCGAGCCGCTGGGGCCGGTGGTGCTGTTCAGCGCCGCCGCCAGCACAGCGGCATCATTCCACGCAAACTTCACCTTCGTGCAGGGCCACGAGGCCTATCATCCTCGAGCCGACGACCCCCGCCGGCTCGGACTGCTGACAGGAGAGCTCGGACCGCTCGCCACGGGCGAGAGCGTGCTCGGCTACGCCGTCCTGCCGGCGCAAACGGACCTGACTCTGCCGATCGACATCTACTGGAACGACCGGCGCATCTCCGTCGCCTTCAGCCACTAGCCTCTCCGCGGCGACGCCCCCGACGCGGCGTCCCGCACCGCCAGGAGCGCGCGCAGCGCCTCGCCGCTCACCTCCTGCGCTTCGCCCGCCGGCAGCCGATGCATGCGCAAGGGCCCCATGCGCATGCGCACGAGGCGCACGACGGGATGCCCCAGCTGCTCTAGCGCTCGGCGGATCTGGCGTTTGCGGCCCTCGATCACCGTGAGCCGGAAGGTCGACGTCGCCAGGCCCGCGACGACCCGCGCCCGGCCGACGCGTGCGGGCGCCGTGCGCCCGTCCTCGAGCTCGATCCCCGCGGCGAGTCGGCGCAGCGCGGCGTCCGAAATGCGTCCCTTCACGCTGACCTTGTACTCGCGCTCGCTTTCGTGCGACGGGTGCAGCAGCACCTGCGCGAGGGCGCCGTCATTGGTCAAGAGCACCAGGCCCTCGGTGTCGCGGTCGAGACGGCCAACGGGGAACAGACGCAGCCGGGCGGCGGCCTCCGGCAACAGATCGAGCACCGTGGGGCGCCCTTCGGGATCGCGAGCCGTGGTGATGACACCGCGCGGCTTGTGAACCATCCAGTAGGCAAGCGGCTCGCGCTCGATGGGCGAGCCGTCCAGGGTCACCACGTCGACGTCCGGATCCGCGGTCTGTCCGAGACGCGCAACCTCGCCGTTCACGGCGACGCGCCCGGCCCGCAACAGATCCTCAGCGCCGCGCCGCGAAGCGACGCCCGCCGCAGCCAGCAGCTTCTGGAGCCGGACGCTATTCGGAGGACGCGGGCTGTCCCTCGCCGGCATCATCGAGCTCTTCGTTGGGCGCCGGCGCATCGATGGCGACAGCGGATTCGGACTCCGGGAGGTCGCCGCCCGCATCGCCAGCCGCGGCGAGCGCGGCGATCGCCGCCGTCGCTTCCGGGTCCGGTCCGGCGGCGACGGCGCCCTCCGGCGCCAGTTCCTGAAGGTCGCGCAGCGTAGGCAGATCTTCGAGCCGCGACAATTCGAAGACCTCGAGGAAGCGTTTGCTGGTGCCGTAGAGCATCGGCCGGCCCGGCACGTCGCGGTGGCCGGCAATGCGCACGAGCTTGCGCTCGATCAGGCTGCGCATCACGGCGCCGGCATCGACGCCCCGGATGTGCTCCACCTCCGCCCGGGTCACCGGCTGGCGGTAGGCGACCACTGCCAGGGTCTCGAGCGCCGCCTGGGAGAGCCGCAGGGCACGCGTCTTCAGCGTCTGCTGGAGGTAGGGCGCAAACTCCGGCAGCGTGCGCAGCTGGTAGCCGCCAGCGACCTCTGCGATCTCGAACGAACGCCCCTGCTTCAGGTACTCGGCGTCCAATTCCTGGACCAGCTCCCTGGCCCCAGCGGGCTTCAGGTACGGAATGATGTCCGCGATGCGCTGCGCGGAGATCGGCTCCGGCGAGCCCAGAATCAGCGCCTCTACGATGCGACGTCTCTCAGAACGTTCCACGCAACCTCCTCACATGATCTCGGCGATGCGCTCGCGCCAGTCCACCGCGTCCGCATCCTCGGCGCGGCGCAGATGGATCGGCCCGTGCGACACATTGTTCGCATCGAGGCCTTGGTACAGACGCAGTGCGGCGAGCCGCGTCAGCTCCAGGATCCCCAGGAACGTGGCCACGATGACCGCACGGTTCGGCATTCGGCCATCCGCCCGCACCAGCACCGCGTCGAACTCGATGGTGTCCCGCAATCCGAGCTTCTGCATCACGACGACCATCTGGTCGTAGACCGTCACGGTCTCGACCTCCACCTCGTGCGCCGTGCCGCTCGGGCCCTCCCGCGCCAGCGCCTGGCGAAAAGCCGCCAGCAGCTCGTAGAGCCCGACCTCGATCTCACGCTCCGCATCCGGCGGCGCTTCAGCCCCCGGCGCCACGGCATCGAAGACGTCACGGCCCAGCAGTCGTCGCTCGCCGAGCTCGCCGGCCATCTCCTTGAAGCGCTGGTACTCGAGCAGCCGCGCCACGAGCTCGGCGCGCGGATCGGTCTCCTCGCCCTCTTCGTCGCTCACCTGGGGCAGTAGCATGCGCGACTTGATCCAGGCCAGCGTCGCTGCCATCAGCAGGTATTCGCCGACCACGTCCAGGTCGAGATCGCGCATCTCATCGAGATAGCCCAGGTACTGCTCGCCGATCCGCGCGATCGGAATGTCGGTGATCTCGACCTCGTTGATCCGGATGAGATGCAGCAACAGATCGAGGGGGCCCTCGAAGACGGCCAGCTTGACGGCGTACGGCGAGCCTGCCGGCGCAACGCCGAGCGACGCGGGAGATGTCATCGAGGCTCCAGGAGGAATCTGGAGGGGGCGGCGCGAGTATGGGCGATCGGGGGAGGCTTCACCACTCAGCGCCGCCCGCGCCGGTAGAGCTCCTGCGCCAGCGCCAGGGCCTCGTCGCGGCTGCGGATGGTGCCGTCCAGCCAGCTCGTGCGCACGCGGCGCAACGCCCTGCCCACCGCCGGGCCCGCCAGGCCGATGGCAACCAGATCGTCGCCGCTGACCGGTGGGCGGCGAGCGCGATCGTGAGCGGCCCAGCGGGCGACGCGTCGCCGCGCCGCGGGTTCGGCCAGCGAGTACAGGGCCAGCAGGCTCTCCTCGTCGATCCCCTCCAACGCGGCGTCCACCGCACCCCGGCCCCGAGCCCTCGCCAGGTTTCGCTGCCAGCTGTCGCAACGTTTCGGGAGGTTGAGAAGCCGGTCGGCGAGCGCCCCTCGGATCGCGAACCGGCGCAGAGCGCGGCGCCGCAGGGCCAGCGGAAGCGGGGCGAGCCACAGACCGGTCCCCGCCACCCACGCTCGGCTCCGCCCCAACGGCCACGGGGGCGCCAGCAACGTGCGACCCAGCCGGCGCAGCGGCACGCTCGCAGCGCGATCCAGCGCCAGCCCCGGCTCGAGCGCGGCCAGCACGTGCCACTCGTGAAGCAGGCGCAGCGCCCGGCTCGGCTCCAGCCCCACGGCCGTGTCATCAAAGACCCGCACGAGTTCGCGACGCAGGCGGTCGCCGCTGACGCGGCCAAAAACCCCATCGCGCAGCGCGTTGCGCAGCGCCACCCGCGTATCCCGAGTCACGGCAAATCCCAGCCGCGGGGCCAGCCGAGCGGCGCGTAGCGCCCGGGTCGGGTCGTCGTGGAAGCTCTGCGGATGCAGGATCCGCAATCGCCCCCGCGCCAGGTCGTCGAGCCCCCCTGCCACATCCACCACGTCCACACCGCGCGCCCGCGCTGCCTGGGAGAGCGGCAGCGCCATCGCGTTGACGCTGAAATCCCGGCGGCGCAGGTCCTGCTCGAGCGTTCCCGCTGCAACGCTGGGAAGCGCGCCGGCGTGGGCATAGGTCTCGCTGCGCACGGTGGCCAGATCGAGACTGCCGGGCCCATCCAGCAGCGTGACGGTGCCGAAGCGCTCGTGGACACGCACGCGCAGCCCGCTGCCTTGCATGCGCCGCCCCAGCTCCGAGGCGCCCTTCCCGTCTCGGGGCTCGACGCAGAGATCCACGTCGCGCAGCGGGCGGCCCATCAACCAATCGCGCACCGGCCCACCCACCAGGTAGACCCGCATGCGCTGCTCGTCGGCGCTCCGCAGCACCCTCCGCACGAGCGGCCGAGACACCTCCGGCAGCGCCCCCAAGAGATCGACCTTCGCCGGGCTCTTCACTGCCGCGTGCGCTTCCCGTCGCCGCGCGGATGTCGCGTTTCCACGGTGTCGCGCAGACGCCGGCGACTCACGTGCGTGTAGATTTGAGTGGTCGATAGATCAGCGTGGCCTAGCATGCTCTGCACTGCACGCAGGTCGGCACCCCCTTCGAGAAGATCGGTGGCAAATGCGTGGCGCAACACGTGCGGAGAGACACGGTCTTCCGCAATGCCGGCCTGACGGGCGATGCCGCGCAGCCGGATGAAGAAGTTCTGGCGCGTCATGGCGCCCCCACGCCGAGACAGGAACACCGCATCAGAGCTACGGCTCGACGCCCGGGCCAGCACAGGGCGGCCGCGCTCGAGCCACTCCTCGAGCGCCAACAACGCGGGCTCTCCGAGCGGCACGATGCGCTCGCGGCGCCCCTTCCCGATCACTCGCACCAGGCCGGCTCGCAGCTCCAGTCCAGCAAGCGGGAGCCCCACCAGCTCGCTCACGCGCAGCCCACCGCCGTAGAGCACCTCGAGCATCGCGCGGTCGCGGAGTCCCAGCGGCGAGGCGAGATCGACGGCGTCGATCAGCGCCGTGGCCTCGTCCGTGCGCAACAATCGGGGCAGCGG
>JAFDDG010000063.1 GCA_019310965.1 Deltaproteobacteria bacterium | reverse complement strand
GAAGCCCGGTCGTCCTCGGTGCGGACCATGGTACGGCCCCGAGTGCCGGCGCATTTCCAGCCGTGCGGCGCTGAATGGATGGCACGGCATGGACTATGGGGGGCAGCGCTTGCGAGGCGCGAAGAAGGGCTGAAAAGCGGGCTCAGTCTCGGCTCGCTCTCGGTTTCGCCAGATGCACGGTCTGCGTCGGGTAGGCCATCTCGATTTCCTCGTCCTCGAAGCGCCGTTTAATCTCGAAGTTGATCTCCTCGACACAGGCCAGATATTCCGAGTAGTCGAGGTACTTGCACCAGTGGGCGACATCGAGAATCAGCGCTGATTCTCCGTAGCTCTTGAAGTGAGCGCGCGACGACTCGGTGCCGGGGTGTTGTTCCATCACGTCACGCAGGATTTCAACCGCCTTCTTGAGCTTCTCGCCGCTCGTATCGTAGGTGACGCCGATCGTGAAGTTGGTGCGCCGCGTGGGACGAACCTGGAGGTTGTCGATCTGTGCACTGACAACGGCGGAGTTGGGAATCGTCACAAGCGTGCCTTCGTAGGTTCGAATGCGAGTACTCCGAAGCCCGATGCTTTCGATGCTCCCCGCGACACCCGAGACGCTCACCCCATCTCCGACATGGAACGGACGGTCCACGAAGAGTGTGATTGCCGCGAACACGTTCGCGAGCGTCGGTTGGAGTGCGAGTGCAACGGCCAGACCCCCCAGCCCGAGGCCGGCGAGGAGGCCGGAGATGTTGTAGCCGGAATTCTGAAGGATGAGAACCACGACGATCACCAGGATGAACGACTTCAGCGCCCCCGAAAGCACCGGGAGGAGCTGATCGTCCAGGCGGGACTCGGACTCCTCAATCCGGGGTCTCACGAAGGCCATGAACACGTCGACGAGCCTGACCAGCACAAACGCCACTGTCGCGGCAAGGAGCGCTAGAAACAGCCGCGAAGCGATGCTGACGACCGCCTCTGGCAATGCGAAATAGTGCAGCCCGATGCCCGCTGCAATCGTGAACTGAAGAAGACGCAGCGGATTGCGCACGAGCGCGATGATCGACTGGTAGAGTTCGGGCTGCTTCTCGGCGAGCGCGAGCAACCACCTCGACTCCAGACGCCGCACGAGGATGCGGTATCCCGTGTAGGTCGCGACGAACGTGGCGACGAGTGCGCCATACGCCCATAGGGGCGTCCCCATGACTTCGTACGCCAGCCTATCCGTCCAACCGTTGGGCATCGCATCTCCCCACCGCACAACGCGCAGAGCCCAACTCGACTCCACAGGCGTGGGCGCCGACTTCGACCCGCTCGTGCGCTGCGACTCGACGAGCACCCCGCCGTGCCGGCGGGAGTTACATCATGTCGTCCATTCCGCCCATCCCGGGCGCGCCGCCGCCCTTCTGCTTCTCCGGCTTCTCGGCGATCAGCGCCTCGGTGGTGAGCAGCAGTGCGGCGACGCTCGCGGCGTTCTGCAGGGCGCTGCGGACCACCTTGGTCGGGTCGAGGACCCCGGCCTCGAGCAGATCCTCGTACTCCTCGGTCTGGGCGTTGAAGCCCCGCGCCCCCTTCAGGCCCTTCACCGTATTGACCACGATCCCACCTTCGACGCCCGCGTTCTCGGCGATGAAGCGCAGCGGCGCCTCGAGGGCGCGGCGCACCAGGTTCACCCCGGCCAGCTGCTCGCCCTCCACGTCGAGGTCGTCGAGGACGCCCTGCGCGCGAATCAGGGCCACACCGCCACCGGCCACGACGCCTTCTTCGACCGCGGCGCGGGTCGCGTGCAGGGCATCCTCGACGCGCGCCTTCTTCTCCTTCATCTCGGTCTCGGTGGCCGCGCCAACCTTCACCACGGCCACGCCGCCCACCAGCTTCGCCAGCCGCTCCTGGAGCTTCTCGCGGTCGTAGTCCGAGCTCGTGTCATCCTTGACGGTCACGTTCTCGAGCTTGAGACCGAGCTCCTCGGCGATCACCCGGCCACCCGTGACGATGGCCATGTCCTGCAGCATCGCCTTGCGACGGTCGCCGAAGCCCGGCGCCTTGACGGCGGCCACGTTCAGGGTGCCGCGCAGCTTGTTCACCACCAGGGTGGCCAGCGCCTCGCCCTCGAGGTCTTCGGCCACGATCATCAGGGGCTTGCCCTGGCGCGCGACTTGCTCCAGCAGCGGAAGCAAGTCCTTCATGTTGCTGATCTTCTTCTCGTGAAGCAGGATCAGCGCATCCTCGAGGAGAGTCTCCATCCGCTCGGGGTCGGTCACGAAGTAGGGCGAGAGGTAGCCGCGGTCGAACTGCATGCCCTCGACCACTTCGAGCTCGGTCTCGAGAGACTTGCCCTCCTCGACGGTGATCACGCCCTCCTTGCCGACTTTCTCCATGGCGTCGGCGATGATCTTGCCGATCGTCTCGTCGTTGTTCGACGAGATGGTGCCCACCTGCGCGATCTCCTCCACGTCGCGGGTCGGCTTCGACATCTTCTCGAGCGCCGCGGTGACGGCCACTACGGCCTTCTCGATGCCGCGCTTGAGGTCCATCGGGCTCATGCCCGCGACCACGAGCCTGCTGCCCTCGCGGAAGATCGCCTGAGCGAGCACTGTGGCGGTGGTCGTGCCGTCACCGGCGACGTCGGAGGTCTTGCTGGCGACCTCCTTCACCATCTGGGCGCCGATGTTCTCGAACTTGTCCTCGAACTCGATCTCCTTGGCGACGGTGACACCATCCTTGGTGATCGTCGGCGAGCCCCAGCTCTTGTCGAGCAGCACGTTGCGGCCCCGCGGTCCCAGCGTCACGCGCACCGCGTTCGCGAGTCCGTCGACGCCGGCGAGGAGCTTCGAGCGAGCGTCCTCGTGGAAGAGAATCTCCTTGGCCATGATCTCTCTCTATCCTCCTATTCCATGATGCCGAGGACGTCGTCCTCGCGGATGATCACATACTCGGTGCCGTCGAGGGTCACCTCGGTGCCCGCAAACTTGCTGAAGAGCACGCGGTCTCTCTTCTTGACATCGAGCTTCTGAATCTTTCCATCCTCCAACACCTTTCCCTTGCCGACGGCGACGACCTTTCCCTCCTGCGGTTTCTCCTTGGCGGTGTCGGGAATGAGGATGCCGCCCTTCGACATCTCTTCCTCGTCGATGCGCTTGACGATGATCCGATCCTGAAGCGGACGAATCTTCATGAACCGTTCCTCCGGTGGCGCCGGGCGGGCTGCCCAGCCGTGCTCCTCGTGGCCTGGCCTACCGGGCCTCTCGAGGCGCTGTGCCGGATATTGGCACTTGGGTGCGCGTGTGCCAACCGAGAAAGACAAGAAAATCCCGCGGGTCTCGGCGTGCGTCGCCGCCTCACCCGCGTGACGGGCGGGGTTCGCCATGGGCCTGATCTCGCCTGGAAGAGTCCGCGAGACAGCGCGCGCTCCCGCACACCGACCCGGTGGACCCCGGCGTGTTCCGGGGGTGCACCGGATCCTCGGGAACGTCCGACCCGGCGATTGCCTCTGCGATCCGGCGCCCGGCGCGCGTTACTCCCGGTCTGCTTCGGGAGCCTCCTCCTCCTCCGGCTCATCGGGAGATTCTTTCGCCGGCTCGGCAGCCGCGCCGGCTTCGCTACCCGGGGATTTCTCCACCGCTTCTTCCGGAGCCCCGCCGATCTCTTCAGCCCCCTCGGCGGGCGCCACGGCCTCGACACCGGAAAGTTGGGTCGGCTCGCTCGCGTCGTCGTCGGCGCAGGCGGCAACATTGATCGCCAGCATCAATGCCCCCGTAATGACCAGAGTCCGAGATGCACCCCTTGTCCGCATGAGATTCTCCTCCAGTGTTGGCCACGACCGGCGCGCCCAGGCCCCTCGTCTCGGAGGCCGCGCTGCCGATGGATGGCACCGCACTCTCGATCATCCGGCGGCGTTGCGCAATGCCCCGCGGAATGCCGCTGGAACCGCGTCTTCCGGGGTGGAGACCCCGGAAGGGAGAGCCAGTCGGCCCGGACGCGCCCTCACGCGCTACGGGCCGGTCCGCCACACGTCCGCATCATTCAGCAACTTCTTGAGCGTCTGACTCGGCCGGAAGGTGACCACTCTTCGCGCTTCGAGAAGGATTTCCGCACCCGTATGGGGGTTTCGTCCCTTGCGCGCGCGCTTTCCCCGAACCACAAACCTTCCGAAGCTGGAGATCTTGACCGGCTCGCCGCGGGCGAGGGTCTCCTTGAGGGTCTCGAACACCTTCTCGACGATCTCGGCGGACATTTTCTTCGAAAAGCCCAGCTCCTCGTAGATCGCCTCGACGAGTTCGGTCTTCGTCATGCTCGAGACGTCCGCTCACGCTTCCGGTCCCGCGCCCGGAGCCGCGGCGAAGCGGCGTACGGGAGCGCGAGAGAGCTCCGAGTCGAATGCTTGCGCGCGCTGACCTCCTGACTCGTGCGCACGAGATCGATCATTTCCTCCACGTCCGTCTCGAATGGAACATTGAGACGCTTCGCGGCGATCCGCTGAGCGCGCCGCCTTCGTCGATTGTAGCCTGCCGTGGTCTGCACATTCGAGTGACCCACCTGACGCGCGATCACGGCCAAGTCGACCCCTCGTCCAGGTCTTGAAGTCGGCTAACTCGAGATCTGCCGCCTCGGCTCCACGCAGGCCCACGCCGTAGAGGGGGGCGAGGATCGCGGCGTCCCGAGCCCCGCCTTAGTGCAGCTTCTCGGGCCCCATTTACCCGCGACGGAACTCCGGAACTTGAGCATTCCCATCGCGATCGAACTCCGGGAGTTCTCTTCCCGGCTTGTGGGAGAGATTTCAGGGACCGCGAGGGACTCAAACGGCAATGGGAAGGCATCGCCTTCGCCATCACGACACCCGGCTGCCCTCGCCGGGTTCGACGTTGAACTCACCGTTCGCCGGTTGAAACGGAAGAACGGCTCGGCCCATCTTACGCCTCCGCACGCCGACGTCCGTTGTCTGTACGGCCTGAGCCGCCATCCGTCGCCACGACGAGCGGCTCGGTGCCGGCCTCTCTCATCCTCTCGATCACCCGCTGTGCATCGAGAAGGTTCTCGATCTCTTCCGCATCGTGATCGGCGATTTAGGAAGCCCACGATGAGGACGATGGGCGCGTCGCTTTAGCGACGCGCCGTGAAGTCCGAGCGCCGGTTATAGCGCCAGACCGACTCATCGTGGCCCATCACGCTAGGCTTGACCTCGCCGAAGCTCACCGTGCGCAGTCGCGACGACGGAACTCCGAGGTCCACTAGGTAGCGCTTCACTCCGCTGGCGCGGCGCTCGCCGAGAGCGAGATTGTACTCTTCGCTGCCGCGCTCGTCGCAGTGCCCCTCGATCGTGATGACACCCCACTCGTCGTGATCGCGGATCGCCTGGGCGTTGTCCCGCAGCGCGGGCTTCTCGTCCGATCGGATCGTGAAGGCATCGTAGTTGAAGTAGACCGTCTGGAGACTGGACAAGTCGGTGCCGCTCAGACCGCCGCGCGACTCGCTGCCCATCGGGTCCTCGCGAAATTCGCTTCCGGTTCCACCAGAGCTGCTGCTGCTCTCCGAGCCCCCCGTCGACTGACAACCCACCACGGCAAGCGCGAAGACCGCGGCCACGATGGTCATCCATCGCGCGACGAATCGTCGCTGCATCCGTCTCCTCCTCAAGGTCTCGGAGTTCCCCTCCGGCCTGCAAATCGGGGAGGCTCGCGCCCGCCCGATGAGAGCACATCATATCGCCCACTCCGCCCATGCCGCCGCTTTTCTTCATCTCCGGCTTCGCGGCGATCAGCGCCTCGGTGGTGAGCAGCAGGCCCGCCACGCACGCGGCGTTTCTGGCGCTCGCACTGCGCCGGCGCAAGCTCGATCCGAACCGGAGTAGTTCGCGAACCGAACTTGCGCCCGGTGCACTTCGCTCGAGAACGACCTCACAGCAGGGTACGACCCGCCTGGTCGCAGATCACGGGGCCAGAGGCTGTCTGCCGGCTACTCCTCTTCCGCTTCGGAAGCCTCTGTGTTCGGCTTCTCCGCGGGAGGGCTCGTCTCGTCGGCCGCCTCCTCCGACGCCTCGGCAGGCGGAGCCGCCTCGACGCTGGGCGACTTGTCCATGTCGCTGGTGTCTTCCGCGCTCGCGCCGCCGGTGCCACCGAGCGCGAGAATCAGTACCGAACTCAAGGCCAGAGTCCGAAGTAGATCGATACGCCGCATAGGGGGTTCCCTCGTATGGAGCCAGGTTCGGCCTGCCCGCATCCTTGTGGGTGGCTCCCCTCGCTGTGTTGGTGGCCGGATCTTGAACCCCTGCGGGTCGCGGGTCAAGGGCCAATCGCCACATCGAGGCGGGACGAGCGGTTCGGAGACCGATCGAGTCGCCCCCCCCTGGGCCTCTCAGGCCTCACTGTCGCAATGACTTCTCGGTCCCAGGGAAACGCTGCTGCATCGCCTGGCGTTCACACGGCCGCGTGAATCCGCGTTCACAAACGCCTGCGCTCTGGCCCTGGAGCGCATCAGAGCCCGGCATGCTTCATGCTCTGATGCCGCGGATGGAGCGATGTCATTTCTGCGGGATCTGCCAGGTCCCTCGCTGCCTCTCGAAAGAGATACGTGTCCCCGACTGCGCCGGTCTAGACGTCGGTGCGATCTGGGGCGGAGTCGCCTGGTGCTTGACGTGTATGGAGCTGGCGGAGTTGCGGGTGCAGGGCTTGCTTCAGTGAAGGGGTCGCCGAGGGTTTAGCAGGTTGCTGAAAAAGTCCCTTTCGCCCGAGGCCTGAGCGGCTAAGAAGTGGTAGGGGGGACGAGGCATGCGCGGCGACGATCGTCAGCAGGGTTCGATGTTCAGTTACCGGTCGCTGGAAGACCGGATTCCGGCGGATCACCCGCTGCGGCTGATGCGCGAGCGGGTCGACACGGCGCTCGAGTCGATGGGGCCTGCGTTCGAAACGTTGTACGCGGCGATGGGTCGGCCCTCGATTCCTCCGGAGCGCCTGCTCCGCGCCCTGCTGCTGCAGATTCTCCATTCGATTCGCAGTGAGCGTCAGCTGATGGAGCAGCTGGAATACAATCTGTTGTTTCGTTGGTTCGTGGGCCTCGGGATGGACGATCCGGTGTGGGTGGCCACGACGTTCACCAAGAACCGAGACCGATTGTTGGAAGGGGAGATCGCGCAGGCCTTCTTCGACGCGGTGCTGGCCCAGGCGGCGGGGGAGAAGTTGTTGTCGTCCGAACACTTTTCCGTGGACGGGACGCTGATCGAGGCCTGGGCGAGCCACAAGAGCTTCGGTCCGAAGAAGCGGGGCCGTCCGAACAGCCGCAAGAAGCGGCGCGACCGCCACCGTCGGGGTGGGGGTCCCAAGAACCCGACCGTGAACTTTCGCGGTGAGCGTCGTCTGAACGACACCCACGCCTCGACGACGGACCCGGAGGCGCGTCTGATGCGACGCAAGGGCCAAGAGTCGAAGCTCAGCTATCAGGGCCACGTGCTGATGGAGAACCGGCATGGCCTGGTGGTGGGGGCTCGGCTGACGCAAGCAGACGGGTATGCAGAGCGTCGAGCGGCCCTGGCGATGCTCGGCAACTTGCCATCGGGTCCGCGCGTGACGCTCGGGGCGGACCGGGGTTACGACACCGAGGACTTCGTCGAAGGTTGTCGAGAACTCGCCGTCACGCCTCACGTGGCGCAGAACACCACGAACCGGTCGAGTCGGATCGATGGGCGGACGACGCGGCACGCGGGCTATGTGGAGAGCCAGAAGCGGCGCAAGCGGGTCGAAGAGGTGTTCGGCTGGATGAAGACGGTGGGCTTGATGCGCAAGACGCGGCATCGGGGCCGGAGGAAAGTCGGGTGGGTCTTTCCCTTCACGGCGGCGGCTTACAACCTCGTACGCATCCGCAACCTGGCACTGGCTGGGTGAGGGTGTTGCCGGACGCCACGGAGGAACGTGTCGGGTGCGAAGGCGGTGGCGCGCGGAAGCAGAGGTGCCCCGACGCAGGCGCTTCGCCTCGCCGGTGAAGGAACAAGGGGCGCCGGCGCATGAGCACGACACCGCCTTCGCACCCGGCCCTGGCACCGCTCGCCGGGCTATTTCAGCAACCTGCTAGATGTTGCATTCCTGCTGGCGAGCGCGGGGGATCGGCGGCGCAAGCTAGCCCGCCAGTACAACCGAATCGATTGGTTAAGGCTTCCTGCTATACGCGAGGAGATGGAGCGAAACCCCCGGGCGCATCCCTCATGAGAAGCAGGTGGAGTGGGCGAGCCGGGAGTCCGAGTTCGGCCAGAGTCGCGGGTCCGATCCGCGCGGTCACTGGAGCGGCGAGAACCGGGGAGACGTTCGACGCGCGGCGTTTGCATACCTTGAGCGGACGATGCCTGACCATGTGGGCGATCTGACTACGATCGCGAAACATCGGATCTTCGACCAGGTTGCCTCTCCGGTCGTGCATGCGGATCCGGCCGGCCTGTTATTCGTTCCCAGGGACGAGAAGGGATGGCCGACGCTCGACCCCGAACGATCGGGTGTGCATGGGTCTTCACTTCTCGTGGTCGGCCTGATGCTGCTCTGGGGCGTGACGGGTCGGGCGACCGCGTATCACGACGCCAGCGAGTCATTGCTGCACGCCTCGCATCATCTCGTCGAAGGGATCGACTTCGCTTGGGACGACTTGCCGGGAGGTGCGTCTTGAGAGCGAAGCCCACGGGCTCGCAGTATCGAAACCTGACCGCCCGCGGCGGCGTCATCTATTACCAGCGCCACGTCGGCGGCAAGCGCATTCGCTTCTCGTGCAAGACGAACGACTGGAAGGAAGCGGCAGCGGTCGCGCGTCTCTATGAAGAGTGCAAGAACATCGGCAAGACGCCGTTCGCGATTGTCGAGGTGCCCCGGTTCGACGAGTTCGCGAAGCGCTACCTCGAGGAAGACACGTCACACCTGACCGCGACCACGCGGAGTGACCGGGACAGCTACCTCCGCGAAGACGGCCCGCTCGTGGGCTTCTTCGGGGCCCGTCGGCTGGACGAGATCGGCGTGCCGGATCTCCGGGCCTGGTGGAACCAGGAGGTCACCTCGGCGAAGCGGTCCGTGAGGACTGGTCGGTGTTACCTGAACGTCTTGTCGTCGGTGCTCGGCTACGCCTGCGACCTCGAGCTGATCGAGCGGAGTCCGGTGCCGGCGTTTCGGGAGACGTTGCGACGTCGCTCACGGACGAAGCAGGCCCGCGCCGACGCGGTGGGCGGGAGCAATGTGAAGCCCATCGAGAGGGCAGGGGAGATCGCCGCGCTGCTGGAAGCGGCTGAGGAGGAAGGCCGGCGCCCCCACATGCTCGTGCTGCTCTGCCTGGACGCAGGCCTGCGCCTGGGCGAAGCGCTGGGGCTCCGCTGGAGCGCGATCGAGTGGGGCGACGACGGGGACGCCAACCGAGCTCTCCGAATCGAGGAGAACCGACCCCGAGGCGGCGCGCCGACAGCCCCGAAGAGTGGGCGAGCTCGCCGCGTGGCGCTCTCCCGACGGCTTCGGTGGGCGCTGCTCGAGCTCTACCAGGAGCAGGGCGGGGTGCCCTCCGATCACGTCCTCGGCGACATGGATGACGGGGCGTTCCGCAAGCGCCCGTGGCGGCGGATCCTGAAGCGGGCCGAGATCGGCCACCGCGCCCTCAAGGATCTGCGCGACACGTTCGCCTCGCAGCTGCTGAGCGCGCGGGCGTCCAGCTCGGATACGTGAGCGCACAGCTCGGCCACGCCGACGTGGCGGTCACTGCTCGCCACTACGCCCGTTGGATCGAGGGCGACGGCTACCGCGACCCCATGCGGCTCGAGCCCGGCGAGGTCCCGGCGGACTTGCTGGCCCGGTTGAGTGACCCCACTACCGATTTCGCAGCGTTGCTCGGGGTCGAACATCCGCCGCAAGTGCTTGCCATCGCAAGGGGAACCGAAAACCCGAGTGGAACCGGGGAGGCCCCGCCGCTCAGTTCATGTAGTTGATGCCGATCTTGACCGTCCCGAGGTGGGTCTCTTCCTCGATCAGCGCCTCGGCACGCTCCGGCGGCGCGAAGAGCGGATTCATGTCCGTCTCGAAGGGCAGCAGCAGCACTCCTGGCACGATCTCCAGCGCGCCGGTGAAGACGCGCAGCATGCCGCCGCCCACGTTGAAGAAGGTGTTCCAGACGACCCCGGGGACGGTGTAGGCGATCCGTACGCCGGTGCTGTCGTCGATGTCTTGCAGGTTCTGGTAGACGGAGCGCGGCCCGACGATCGGCGAGAGCACAATGTCAAAGGGCCCGAAGAGCAGGTTGCTCATTGCACGCTTGAAGGTGGCCTCGGTCGCCGTCGCCGGGCTCGCCCATGCGACGACGAGACACAGGGTCGTGGCCAAGGCGAGGAGCGGGCGCGCGCGAAGCAGCATGACGGTCGACCTCCAGGTGCGGGGAGCAGCGACGCCTCACAGCGCCCGCTCACAGCGCCTGACCCTATCGACCGGTCCTTCCCAATGTCAAGCAAGGTCGCGGCCCTTGGCTGTGCGGTGGAGCGCGCGGTACCTTGCGCGCCTTCGAGGCGTTCCGTCATGTCCCACGGCCAAGCACTTCCGATCGTAGCGATTGTCGGCCGACCGAATGTCGGGAAGTCGACGCTGTTCAACCGTTTCGCGCGGCGACGCCGCGCGCTGGTGCACAACGAGCCCGGCATCACCCGCGACCGCGTGGCCGAGGAAATCGAGGTGGAGGGTCGTCGCATCCTGTTGGTCGACACCGCCGGTCTCAATCTGGCCGCGGCCGCGGCCATCGACCGGGCCGTGCAGGCCCAGGTTCGCGCCGCACTGGACGAGGCGGACGCGATTCTCTTCGTGGTGGACGGGCGCGCCGGGCGCCTCCCCGAGGACGAGGCCGTGGCGCGCATGCTCTACCGGGGCGAGCAGCCCATCAGCTTGTTGGTCAACAAGCTCGATATCCCGAGGCACGACATCCACCTGAGCGACTTCCTCGGCCTCGGCTTCGAGCGAGCCCATGCCGTCTCCGCAGAGCATGGTCGCGGGGCTTGGGACGCGCTCGAGGAGTTGATCGTGCAGCTGCCCGCGGCGCTCGAGACGCCGGCCGAGGCAGAGACCGGGCTGCGCGTGGCGCTGGTCGGTCGCCCGAACGTCGGCAAGAGCTCGCTGCTGAACCGGCTCTGCGGGCAGGATCGCGTCGTGGTTTCGGACGAGCCCGGCACCACCCGCGATGCTGTCGATACGACTGTCGAGTGGGAGGGCGCGCGCTACACGCTGGTAGACACTGCGGGGTTGCGCCGCAGCGGACGCCGGGATCGCACGGCCGAGCCCGGCAGCGCGCTCATGACCGTGCGCTCCCTCGAGCGGGCCGATGTGGCGCTCATCGTGCTCGACGCCTCAGAGGGACCCACCGAGCAGGACGCCCGGGTCGCGTCCCTGGCCCGGGAGCGCGGCTGCGCGGTGGTGGTGCTGGCCAATAAGTGGGATCTGGTCGACGCCGAGCGCAGCTCCCGGCTGCACGAAGAGGTCGCCCAGGTGCTGCGCTTCCTGAGCGATGCCCCGGTGCTCCAGGTGTCGGCGAAGACGGGAGCCGGGCTCGGCCGCAAGCTCTTCCGCGCCGTCGAGGACGTGGCCCGGGCCGGCGCCCTGCGGGTGTCGACGGCGGCGCTCAACCGCTGGATGGAACGCACCGTGGCGCGCCACGAGCCCGCCATGGCCCAGCGCGGCGCTCGCAAGAAGCCGGTGAAGTTCCAGTACGCAACCCAGGTGGGGGTGCGGCCGCCCACCTTCGTGCTGTTCTGCACGGCCCCGGAAGCCGTCCAGGAGTCGTACCGGCGCTTCCTCGAGAATCGGCTGCGGGAGGACTTTGAACTCCGCGGCACGCCGGTGCGCCTGCGCCTGCGCGCGCGCGCCCGGGACTGACGGTACACTCCGTCGCCCAGCGAACTGCGAGAACGAGGGAGACCCGTCTTGGCCAAGCGCAAGCCTGCGCCGGATATCATCGAGGAACTGGAATCCGCTGCAGAGCGGATGGCTGCCTGGATCGGCCAGAACCGTTGGCTGGTGGGCGGCAGTCTGGCGCTGGTGCTCGGCACCGCGCTCGCCTGGGGCGGCTACGAGAACTACAGCCGGATCCACGAGGAGGCCGCGTCGAACGAGCTCGACAAGACGCGGTCGGCGTATTTCATCGCTCTCGGCGCTTCCCCCACGGCCATCCAGGAGCCCGTTCTGGCCAACCCGAAGGCGGCGCAGGCGATCCAGCAAGACTTCCTCGAGCGCTTCCAGGGCGTGGCCGACGAACACGCCGGCACTGTCGCCGGAACCCTCGCGCTCTTCGAAGTGGCGCGTCTGCTCGACAAGCTCGAGCGCGGCGACGAGAGCGGCGCATTGTGGGATCGCACACTGGCCGCCGCCAGCGGCAAGCCGGGACTCGCCGGCTTGCTGCACCAGCAACGCGCCGAGGCCTTCGAGCATCGCGGAGATTGGAGCCAGGCGTCTGCCGCCCACGAGAGCGCGGGCGACATCGTCGAGTATCCGCTGCGTTACTGGGCGCTGGTCGAGGCCGCGCGCTGCGCCGCTGCTGGCGGGGAAGGCGAACGGGCGCTCGCGCTCTACGAGCGGGTCGAGCGCGAAGAGCCGGAGCTCACCTTGCCGCCGCATCTACGCGCGCAGTACCGAGAGCTGCAGGCGAGCCTGGGGACCTAGCCGGCGTTGCTGGCGGCGCCTCGGCTGCGCGGGCTGGGCGTCAGCGTCCGGCGGCGCCGGCGCTAACCGCGAGCGCGAGTCGCGGACAGGGTTTCCGCGATGCGCTGTGCCGCAGCGGGTGCGGCGTCCATCTCCGGCGTCATGATCGCGACCCCAGCGCACCGAGGCTCGCAGCCAGACCTTCGGCGATTTCTCGGAAAGTGCGCCAAATCTCGATTTCGCCACAGGATTCGAGGCGCGACAGCATCTCGGAAGGCAGCGCGAGGCCGAGCCGCTCGTGCAACCGCCGGGCGTTGGCCAGCGAGTTCAGGGGCATCACCATCGGGACCACGTGGACTTCCGGGGCCAATGCCTGGATCGCAGCGGCGAAGGGCTCGAAGCTGGCGATATCGAAGACCGGATTCGTCTGCACGAAAGTCGCACCGGCGCGCAGTTTCGGAGCCAGGTTCGCCAGCACGCGCCGGCGTGGCCCGTATTGATTGGCCGTGACGCCGACGAGGGCTTGCGGCAGCTCGGCCCGTGCCATGGCCACGACGTCGCGAATCCGGGGCGGGTCCGCGCTGTCCTCGGCAGCGTGATCGCCGCGCAGGCACAGCAGTGTGCTGATGCCGCCAGCTCCGCGCTGCGCAGCTCCTCGTAGCTCATGCTCACGATCTCCATGCCCGCCGGGGTACCGCGGGCTGCTGGAGAAAGTGGACATTTCTACTTTGGAGAAACCGGACATTTCTATCTCGGCACTACACCTCGAACGTCCGATAAGAAGGATTATGTTAAATAGAATCTCGGGCACGCAGTGGCGGGTCGGGCCCGGGCCCGCCCCGGCCAGACTCGAACCGTGGGCTGCCCCGAGAGCCCTGCCTGCCAGGCGGGCCGTGGGAGCGGCTGGTCGGCTTCGACGGGCTGCTCCGGGTTGCTGAGGGCACGTCGAACACAGCGGTTCTGGGTTTCAGGCTGGCCAGCTCGCGGCGGTCGTGTATGACATCTCAGTGCTCGAATCTGTGGTTGCGCCCTGTTGCTGGCGGCCCCTTGGGCATCATGGGGAACCGCATTCGCCGCAGGTTCACTCCACCCGGTCGGCCGATCCGTTTACCGAAGCCCGGGAGCGTGCTATAGGCGCGGTCGCCGTGCCCGGGGGGATATTGCGGTGAGAGGCGAGGTTTCGGCCCGATCCAGTGAATTCGAGGCTCTGCGTGCGCGCTTTGCGCAGCGCGGTCAGGAGCACGTTTTCGCCTTCTGGAAGCGCCTGAGCGCCTCGGAGCAGGCTTCGCTCGCCGCCCAGTGTGCGGAGCTCGACCTCGATGCCCTGCTGGCGGCCTTCGAGGCCACGCGCCGCGCCGCCTCCGGCCCCGCTGCGCAGCTCAGCCCGGTCGAGGTCGAAGTTCACCCCGGGAACGGGGGCGACGCTGAACGTTTCGCCGCGGCAGCGCGGCGCGGCACGGAGCTGCTGTGCCGCGGTGAGGTCGCTGTGCTGGTCGTGGCCGGGGGCCAGGCCACGCGGCTCGGCTACCCGGGGCCCAAGGGCCTCTTCCCGATCGGTCCGCTCAGCGGGCGCTGCCTTTTCGAGATCCAGGCCCAGAAGCTGCGGCGGCTGCGTCAGCGCAGCGGCGCGTCGGTGCCGTGGTACGTGATGACGAGCCCGGCGACGGATGCTGCGACGCGCGCGGGCTTTGCAGCCGCCGACCATTTCGGTCTACCGCCCGAGGACGTCTTCTTCTTCGTCCAGGGCACGGTGCCGAGCTTCGACTTCGACGGGCGCCTGATTCTCGCCGAGCCGGGCCGCCTGGCCGAGAACCCGGACGGGCACGGCGGCGTGGTGCCCGCCCTGGCCCGCTCCGGCGCCCTCGCCGACATGCAGCGGCGCGGCATCACGGCCCTGTTCCATTACCAGGTCGACAACCCGCTGGTGCGCATGGCGGACGCGGCATTCCTGGGCTTCCACGCCGAGCGCGCCGCCGACGTGTCGTGCAAGGTGGTGCGGAAGATCGATCCCGATGAGAAGGTCGGCGTGCTCGCGCAGCGCGACGGCAAGACGACCGTGGTCGAGTACACCGAGATCGGCGACGAGCAATGCAACGCTCGAGACGCCGAGGGCCAGCTCGTCTACTGGGCCGGCAACATCGCCGTGCATTGTTTCGACGTGGCGTTTCTGGCCGAGCTGGCGGGTCAGGTCGGTCGCACCCTGCCCTACCACACCTCGGCCAAGAAGATCTCCGGCATCGATGCCGACGGCCACCTGCTCGACCCCGAGGCCCCGAACGGCTACAAGCTCGAGCGCTTCGTCTTCGATGCCCTGCCGGCCGCGCGCCGGGTGGCGAGTGTGGAGGCCCTGCGCGCGGAGGAGTTCTCGCCGGTCAAGAACGCTCGTGGGTGCGATTCGCCGGAGACCTGCCGCCGCGATCTGAATGCGCTCTACGCACGCTGGCTCCGGGCGGCCGGCATCGACGTGCCCGCCGGAGCCGCCATCGAGATCGATCACGCCCGTGTTGACTGCGCCGAGGATCTGGCCGAAACCGGTCTCCGCGACGTGAACGATGCTGACTTCATCCTTATCGAAACGGGAGCACGAACATGAGTCCCGCCAAGAAGAAGACCGCGACTCGCAAGACCGCGCGGAAGAGCGTCGCAAAGTCGGCCGCCAAGCCGAAGAAGAAGGCCGCGGCGAAGCCCAAGCCCGCGGCGAAGAAGAAGCCCGCCGCGAAACCCAAGCCCGCGGCGAAGAAGAAGGCCGCCGCGAAGCCCATGCCTGCCGCGAAACCCAAGCCCGCGGCGAAGAAGAAGGCCGCCGTGAAACCCAAGCCCGTTGCGAAGAAGAAAGCCGCCGCGAAGCCCAAGCCCGCGGCAAAGAAGCCGGCAGCTGCCAAGCCGGCGCCGGCGAAGAAGGGACAAGCCGCACGCGTGGCGCCGCGGCGCAAGCCGCGGCCCAAGCCGGTGCGCTCGCCGGCGGCGGACATCCTGCCGCGACGCACGCCCATCGCTTCCGCGACGCAGCGTTCCCCGAATCTCGGAGGCCGCTGGAGCTGCTTCGAGTGCGCCGCCAAGTTCTACGACATGGGCAAAGAGGAGCCCCTGTGCCCCAAGTGCGGTGCGAACCAACACGACGCGCCGAAGGTCGACCCGCGTGCCAAGGCGGCGGCCGCACCCAAGAAGAAGAAGAAGGCCCGGGGGCGTGGTGCCATGTCGCCCCTGCTCGACGACGAGGATGACGCCGGCTACACCGAGGATCCCAGAGGCGGTGTCGATCTCGGCATCACGGGTGCCAGGGACGACGAGGAGTTCACCGAGCCCGCCGCGGAGGTAGCTGCCGCCGACGACGAGGACGACGACGAGGACGCCTGAGCCGGCGGATCAGATCGTCAGCAGGCGTTTGAAGAAGAGCTTCACGGTGTCGCGCTCCCCGGCGCGCAGGCGTTCTTCCTCGGTGAGCAGCTTGAGCGTGGTCGTGCTCTTGGCGAGCTCCGCCCGCAGTTCCTTCTTCGCGTCCCCAATCCCCTGCACGCGCTCGAATTCCCGCACGCGCTGGTCGAAGTGGCCGCCCTCTCGGGCTGTTGCGCGTTGCGCGGCCGCACTGTCGTAGTGCTCCGAGACCCTGTCCTTCTGGCTCTCGAAGGCCTCCGCCAGCTGCGCCAGATCCGCGTCCGTGTGCGTCCGGAACGGACGGTAGACCGCCTCTTCCACAACCAGGTTGCGTTGGTAGTTCCAGGCTCCGGCTCCGGCCAGAACCAGCAACACGACGAGCACTGCCCAGATACCGCTGCCCGCGTCTCTTCGCCTCTGCATTGCGCCTCCCGCGCCTCAGCCGGCCGGATGCTCCGCGAGAAAATGCTCGAGGCGCGTCCGATCCGGCAGTCCACCTTGGGCGCCGAGTGCCTCGCAGTTGAGCGCTGCCACGGCGTTGGCAGTGCGCAGCGTCTCCTCGAGGTCTGCCCCGGCGATCAGGGCCAGCATGAAGCCCGCGTGGAAGGCATCGCCAGCGCCGGTCGTATCCCGCGCCGCGACCGCGAAGGCCGGGCTCGCGATGACGTCGTTGCAACCGCGTCGCGCGGCGATCGCGCCCGCTTCTCCGAGCGTGACCACCGCCGCGCAGCGCGCTCGCGCCGCCAGCACCTGCAACCCCCTGCGCGCGGAGCCACCGCCTAGAAAATCGGCCAACGGGCGCGAAACAATAGGGAAATCGCTGCGGGCCAGGAGCGCGTCTAGTCCCTCTCTGTGGCAGTCGGCGTCCAGCACCACCGGTACTCCGGCGGCGTGGGCGGCCTCCGCCGCAGCCCGGGACGCCGGAATGTCCTCGGCGTCCACGAGCAGTGCCCGCGCGCCGGCGATGTGTGTCAGCGCCAGCTCCGCCGGCTCGAGCCGCACGCGTGGGTCCCGCTCCGGGTGCACCGTGCGTTCGCCACTCGAGCGTTCGACGCACACCAGCGCGCGCCGGGTCGCCGCGCCGTGGATGCGCCGCGCGTCCGAGCAATCGACACCGGCGGCGAGCAGCGGCGCGAGCGCCGCATTGGCTGCGGCGTCGTCACCCAACGCCCCCGTCCACGCCGTGCGCAGGCCGAGCCGTGCCAGGGCCAGCAGCGCGGTCGCCACCTGCCCGCCGCAGAACGTCGGCAACTCCGGAGGGACGCTCTCGGCGGGCGCTGCGGCGTCGACGAGCCACAGCCGGTCGAGTGAGATCTGACCCACTCCGTAGACGTCGAGCTCGGCGCCGCCGGCGGGCCACCGCCACAGCGGCGGGCTCAATGGAGCACCTGGTAGACGTGCATGCTGCGCAGGACGCGCTTGACGTAGTTGCGGGTCTGCTCAAAGGGAATCGCCTCGACCCACTCGTCGTCTTCCGCGGGCCCGTTCTCGAGCCAGCGAGTGATGCGCTCCGGTCCGGCGTTGTAGCTGCCGATGGCCGCGGATGCGCGCCCGTCGAAGCTGTCGAGCAGCTCGTGAAGGTAGGCGGCACCCAGCCGAATGTTGACGTGCGGCAAGAAGAGATCGTCGACCCGAAATCCCACGAGCGCATCGCGCTCTGCCACGCGCACGGCGGTGTCGGGCATCAGCTGCATCAGGCCGAAGGCGCCAGCCACCGAACGCACGTCCGGGCGATATCCGCTTTCTTCGCGCATGATCGCGTAGACCAGCCCGGGTTCGAGGCCTGGCCGCGGGTCCGTCTCGCGATCGACGATCTCCCGAAACGGCGCCGGCCACGCATGCCACCACAGCTCGATCGAAGCGGTCACGGGGCCGCGGGCCAGCGTCTCGGCGTAGGCGTCCATCACGATGCGCTGGGCGCGGTGGAAGTCGCCGACGTTCGCATAGAGATCCGCCAGCGCCAGTCGGTCGCTGAGGCCACCCGTGCGGCCGTAGATGCGCTCGAGCTCCTCCCGAGCCGCGGGCACCCGCCCGGCCTCGAGCAGCATGCGCGGCCGCTCGAGCTCTTGCGGCTCGACGCTGGGCGCGCCGGGCTCGACGCCGGGCGGCTCGATGACACCGGTCTGGGGCGGCACGCGTGCGCCCGCCCGCCAACCGTAGTAGGTGAGGGGAAACTCGCGCGCGATGGCCGCGAACTGGGCCTCCGCGTCGCTGCGTCCGGCGTGTTGCGCCGCTCGCGCACGCCAGTAACGTGCCCGCAGCCGGGCGTCGAGGTTGTGCTCTCGCTCCACCAGCTGGCCCAGGTGTTCGAGAGCTTCCTCGTGGCGGCCGCTGCGGTAGGCGTCCCAGCCCAGCCACCACAAGGCCGAACGCGCACGGGGCCCCCCGCTGCTCGCCAGCGAGGCAAAGAGCTTCTGCGCGCGCTTCGGCTGGTCTTCTCCATCCCACAGCAGAGCCGCCACGAGCTTGGCGTAGGTTCCCTCGGCGCCGCCGACCTCCCGCGCGATGACTTCGAGCTCCTCGGCGGCGCCCACCGCATCGCCGGCTCTGGCGCGAGCTCTCGCCTGGGCGGTGCGGTTCTCGCCGGTGCGAGGCAATGCCGCGAAGGCATCCGCAGCCTCGGTATAGCGGCGCATGCGAAACAGGGTGTGCGCACGCTGGCGGCGGGCGCGGCGAGCGCCGGATGGGTCGAGGCCGAGCGCGATGGCACGCTCGTAGGCCGCCAATGCCGCTTCGTTGTGGCGCGCCCCGAAGAGCACGTCGGCGCGCTTGCGGGTGTGATCCGCGTTTCGCAAGCTGCGTCCGAGCGCCGCGCTGAGTTCGTCGAGGGCGGCTTCGAGCCCCGGTGCCTCGGCCAGCGGGTAGCGGACCCAGACCTCCATCAGGGCCTTCGCGGCCGGCTCCTCCAGGCGCGAGCGCCGCAGCGATTCGCCCTTCGCCAGCAGCAGCTGGGCGCGACGTCGGCTGTCGCCGGTTGCCTCGAGCGCGCGCTCGTACGCGATGCGCGCCATCTCTTCGTTGCCCTGTGCGGCGCGTGTGTCGCCGACTTCGCGGTAGACGTCCGAACGCAGCGGTGAGTCTTCGTACGGCCACGCCTCGCCACGAGCCAGCGCTTCCTCGGCGCGTCCGCTCTGCGCCAACAGCGTGAGCAGCGCGAGCTCGGCGTAGTCCGCGATGATGGGGTGGCGTTGGGTCAGCGCGACGTAGCCTTGCTCGGCGCGCGCAACATCGCCCGCAGCCAGCGCCGCGTCTGCTTCGCGCAGCAGCAGGCCTGGGCGCGAGAGGGTCAGTGCACTCCATCCGTCTACGGCGCTCTCGGCGCCGGGTGCGGGAAGCCCTCCCGCGCGCACCGCGGCGAGCACTCCCAATAGCAATGCGAGCGGTCCCCCCACCCTCTGCAGCATCCGTCGAGTATGCCGAAGCTCCGGTTTGTTCGGGACTCCGGGCTCGGGTAGCGTCCGGACGCCTTGCCCCGTGTGCGCACCTCTCGCCTCAACTCCTCGCTTCTCGGAGTCCTCGGTCTGGGGCTCGGACTGCTGGCCTGCGCCTGCACCCCGGAAGCGCCGCCGGATATCGCGGCGGAGGCGCCCGTCGAGCCGGCGGAGAGCGCCGGCCCAGCGCCGGCGCGGCGCGGGCTTTGGGTCCTGTGTCAGGGCAGCCAGCGAGTCCTCGACGACGCGACGCGGGTACCCCGACTCATCGACGATGCGCTGGCGCTCGGCGCCAGCGACCTCTTCGTTCAGGTCTACCGTGCCGGCCGCGCCTGGTTCGATTCGAGCCTGGCAGACGCCGAACCGTGGCGCAGCGCCGTGGCGAACAGCGGCGGCGTCGACCCGCTGGCCGAGCTGCTCACTCGGGCCCACGCCGCCGGCCTGCGGGTGCACGCGTGGGTGAATGTCCTCAACCTCGCCGACAACAAGCGCGCGCCGCTCGTCGAGGCCCTTGGACGCGATGCGGTGCTGGTGGATCAGGCCGGTCGCTCGTTGCTCGACTATCCGAAGCTCGACGTGCCGCAGCCCGATCGTCGCTATTACCGACTGGGCACGCCCGGTGTCTGGCTCGACCCGGCCGCCCCGGGTGTCGCGGCGCGCCTGGCCGAGACCTTCGCCGAGCTGCTGGTGCGCTACCCCGCCCTCGACGGTCTGCACCTCGACTACATCCGTTATCCGGGCGTGCTGCCCTTCGCCCCGGGCTCGCGCTTCGGGGTCGGCCTCGACATGGGCCACGGAGAGGCCACGCGTGCGCGTTTCGAGGCGGAGACCGGCCTTGAGGCGCCGCGTCCTCCCGACCGCTTGGGCCATGCCAACCGCTGGGACGCCTGGCGCCGGGACCAGGTGACGCAGCTGGTGCAACGCGTTGGCGACGCGGCGCAGCTGGCGCGGCCCGGCGTCGCGCTGTCCGCGGCGGTGTGGGCCCACGCCGATCGCGCCTATCTGTCGATCGGTCAGGACTGGCGACGCTGGCTCGACGAATCGCTGCTCGAGTTCGCGGTGCCGATGGCCTACACGCTCGACTCGCGCATCTTTCGCTACCAGGCAGAGGCCTTCGCGGCGACACCCCAGGGCCCGCGCACCTGGATCGGGGTCGGAGCCTGGCTGTTTGCCAGACGTCCGGCGGGTGCCGTCGAGCAGCTGGAGATCGCCGAGGCCGTGGGGGCCGCCGGGGTCGCGCTGTTTTCCTGGGATGCCATCGCGGATTCGCCAGAGCTGGCCCGAGCGCTGGGCGTCCCACCGGCGACAGACGCCGATGCCGACTGACATCGATCTCGCGGACTTCGACTACCCGCTGCCGCCGGAGCGCATTGCCCAGCACCCCCCCGCCGCGCGCGATTCGGCCCGGCTGCTCGTGCTCGACCGGGCCAGTGGCGCGCTGCATCACTCCAGCATCCGCGCGCTGCCCCGCTGGCTCGAACCCGGTGATCTGCTCGTGCGCAACGCCACGCGCGTCGTCCCGGCGCGGCTCCGCGGTCGCAAGAGCAGCGGTGGTGTTGCGCAGGCGCTGTTGCTCGGCGACGCCGGGGCGCCGGGTCAGCACCGCGCTCTGGTGCGCGCCGCCGGGCGGCTGCGCCCGGGGCTGAAGTTCGAGTTCGAGGGCCATGCGCGCCGGCTCGAAGCCGAGATCGTCGATGTGACACCCGACGGCGAGGTCGTGCTCAGCTTCGGTGCGGGCGACGACCCCTACAGCCTCGGTGAGACGCCGCTGCCGCCCTACATCCGCCGCGACGCCCCCGAGGCCCGCGATGCCGAGCGTTATCAGACGCTCTTCGCGCGTGTACCGGGCTCGGTGGCCGCACCGACGGCCGGCCTCCATTTCTCCCACGAGCTGTTGGCGGAGCTGGAGCGTGCGGGGGTTGGCCACGCCGAGGTGGTGCTGCACGTGGGGCCCGGCACGTTTCGCCCCTTGCGCGAAGCAGATCTCGCACGCGGACACCTGCATTCGGAGCCTTTCGAGCTGCCCGAGGCCAGCTCCGCCGCCATCGCGGCCGCGCGCCGCTCCGGGCGGCGCGTCGTCGCCGTCGGCACCACGACCACCCGCGTGCTCGAAAGCTGTGCCGACGCGACGGGCGCGGTCACCGCGCGGCGCGGCACGACGGAGCTCTTCCTGCGACCCGGGTCGCGCATCCGTGTGGTGGACGCCCTGCTCACGAACTTTCATCTGCCGCGTTCGTCGCTGTTGCTGCTGGTGGCCGCCTTCACGGGTCGCGAGGCACTGCTGGCAGCCTATGCCGAGGCCATTCGCGAGGAGTACCGCTTCTTCTCCTACGGCGATGCGATGCTGATCCTGTGATGCGCGCCGGCTTCGCCTTTCGCATTTCCGCCCGGGACGGCGCCGCGCGCGGCGGGTGTCTCGAGACACCGCACGGCACCATCGATACGCCGGCCTTCATGCCGGTGGCGACCTATGGTGCGGTGCGTGGGCTGGCGCCGGACGAGCTGCGAGCCGCCGGGGCCCAGATCCTGCTGGCCAACACCTATCACCTGCACGAGCGCCCGGGCGAGAAGACGGTGGAGGCCTTGGGGGGGTTGCACGGATTTACCGGCTGGAACGGTCCATGGCTCACCGACAGCGGCGGCTACCAGATCACCTCCTTGGCCAAGCGGATCGAGGTGAGAGAAGAAGGTGTCGCCTTCCGCTCGCCGCTCGATGGGCGCACGCGGCTGCTGTCCCCCGAAGCCGCCATGCAGATCCAGCAGGCCCTGGGTCCGGACGTCGCGATGGTGCTCGACGAGTGCGTGCCGATGCGCAGCGGCGCGTCGGACGGCGAAGCCCAGGCACGCGCCGCCGCCGAACGCACCCTGCGCTGGGCCGAGCGCTGCTTCAGCGCCCACACCCGCCCCGACCAGGCCCTTTTCGGCATCGTGCAGGGGGGCGCATCGGAAGCGCTGCGCCGCGAGAGCGCCCGGGGCACCGCGGCGATCGGCTTCGACGGCTACGCCCACGGCGGGCTCGGGCTCGGCGAAGAGCGAACGCAGCGCAGCGAGCTCGTCGCGCGCGTCCACGACGAGCTGCCGGCGGCGAGCCCCCGCTACCTGATGGGTCTCGGACGCCCGGTCGACCTGCTCGACGGCATCGCGGCGGGTGTCGATCTCTTCGACTGTGTGCTGCCGACGCGCCACGCGCGTCACGGGGTGCTCTTCACCAGCCAGGGGCTGCTGCGCATGCGCAACGCGCGCTTCCGCGACGACTCGGCAGCCCCGGACGCGGATTGCGATTGCCCTCTCTGCCGCGGTCACTCGCGAGCCTACCTCGCTCACCTGCTGCGCAGCGGCGAAGCGCTGGGGGCCCGCCTGGCCTCCCTGCACAACTTGCGCTTCTACCTGCGACTGCTCGAACGCGCTCGCACGGCCATCGCCGCGGGCCAGCTCGCTCCGCTGCGCCGAGAGCTGGATGCCGCCTTTCCCGAGTCCAGCGGCTGAACTGCGTTCGCCCAGCAGGGTGCAGGCACCGCACCGACTCCCTCGAGAAGCTCGCTGCCCAGCCCCGGGCCTCACGGAAAGCAGAATCTTCTCGGGGAGTTGAGCCTTGCCCGGCGATCTCCTCACCGGTCCGCTCAGGCCCAGTCCCGGCCGTGCCGATAGAAACCTCAGCCGCGCCCGGTGGGTCCGGCCGTCGTTGCCGGTCGCCGAGGTCGCCTGGAGGAAATCGCATGCGCCGTCTCTCTGTGGGTCTCCTGCTCGCGCTCCCGCTCGTGACGAGCGCCTGCGTGGCGCCGCTGTTCATCGAGATGTTCAAGGACCCCTACGGACGCCACGATTCGCTCGTCCGCATACAGCGCGAATACACCAATGCCCTGCGTTGGGGGCATCCCGACATCGCCGCCGCGTTCGTGCACCCGGAGCTTCGCGCCGAGTTCATCGACCACGTGCAGAAGTTCAAGGAAATCCGCGTCACGGATTACGAAGTGGGCAAGATCGAGTGGGGCGAGGAGCAGGCAACTGCCACGCTGGTTGTGACCTACCACGCATATTCGATGTCGAACATGGTCGAGAAAGAGATCCGTGAGACCCAGCATTGGATGCGTCTCACCAAGCGTGGCAACGACTGGGTCGTCCGACCGAGGATCGAGAACTTGATCGACGGCGTTGCCGGCCTGTGACCTAGGGGGGGGGAGTTCCGATGGAAGCAAGACGCACGATCCTGTTGGCTGACGATGCGCCGATGTTCCGCGAGCTCGGAAGCCTCTTTCTGGCCCGCACCGGGCGCGTCGTCACAGCCGACAACGGCCATCAGGGGCTCGAGGTCCTGCGTGCCGAGAAGCCCTCGGTGGTGGTGGCGGATCTGGACATGCCCCGCATGGACGGTGCCGAGCTGTGCCGCCGCATCAAGGGCGACAAGGAAACGGCAGCCATCCCGGTCATCCTGGTGACCGGCACTGCGGACGGCCGGGAGCGGGCCGTTCGGGCCGGCGCGGACGACGTGATCGTGAAGCCGATCAACCGCGTCACGCTGATCCAGGCCGTGAAACGCTTTCTGCAGAATCAGCCGATCCGGGGTCTGCCACGAGCCGTCGTCGAAACGCCTGTGCACATCGTCCTCCCGTGCGAACAACAGTGGGGCAGCCTGCGCAATGTCTCGCGGGGTGGCACGTACGTCGAGGCTGGCGCCCCGATGCCGCCCCGCACCGAAGTGTCACTCGAGTTCAAGCTGCCGGACCTCGAAACGCCCCTCGCGCCCACGGCCCAGGTCATCTGGCGCCGCGCGGGACGCAACGGGCAGGTGCCGGGAATGGGTCTGCAGTTCCTCTCCCTGGACCGCGAGAGCGTCGAACGGATCGACGCCTTCGTCTACGAGAACGCCGAGCTGCCCCCTGCCCCGCTGGCCGCCGGCACCGCCGGAGGATCGTGATGAACCATCCTGCCATTGCAGCGTTCCTGGTTTCACTCTCGCTGAGCTTGCCGAGCTACGCAGCCGCGGGCGTCCGGGCCGCAGACGCAAGCGCCGCTGCCGGCCACGATGCCTGGGTCGAGCGCATCGCATCGGCCCAGGAGGCCGTGGATCGCGCCAACCAGCGCTACGAGAATGCGGTTCGAACCTACGGCCAGCTACGTCACCGGCGACGCGCGCGCGGCGAACGCAAGGCCGCGATTCTGGTCGAGCAGGAGGCGGCCCGGGCGGGGGTAGCCGAGGCCGCCCGTTCGCTCGATCAGACCCTCGAGGAGGCGCGCCGGGCCGGCGTGCCGCCGGGCCGGGTGCGCGAGGCTCTGGCGAGGAGCCGGGCTCCCGCCGAGCAGGCGCACTGACCCGCGCTACTTCTGGAGCTCTGCCAGAAGATCCGCCTCGTCGATCGGATCGCTGATGTTCCAGTTGCGGGAACGCGGCTTGCTGATGGCTACGATGCGATCGCCGCGCCGTGTGACCTGGACCCGCTGGATCACGTTGCTGTCCTCGAGGCGCACGAAGACTGTCTCGACCGTCAGCGGCTCGTCTCCGGCCCTGTCGGGGATCGAGAGATCGACTCCGGCCGCATCCCCGGAACGGGTGCGCAGGTTCACGTAGTCCGGGGCGGGCTCGGCCTGTGGCGCGCGTGCAACCGGCTCGGATGCACGACGGCCGAGCGCCCCGTTGAGCTGCCGCAGGTGTTGGACTCGTTCGCCAAGGCGCTCGGCGTAGTGATCGGTCGCCGCCTCGTGCTGGGCGGTGTAACGACTGTAGCCGGAGAGCCCGGCCTGCCCGCGCGTCTCGACCTGCTCGCGGTATCGGGTCGGGATGGCCTCGGCATCGTCGGTGAAGGCGTAGCCACCGTCCTCGGTGCGCCAGCTGTAGATCTCGCCGGCTCCCGCCGGTGCATTGACGCACAACAGCCAGACGGCCGTGAGAAGCCAGCTCCACACCCCCCCAGAACCCCGCACAACGGACACTCCAGTCATGCGAGAGAGTGGCCATTACTGGGAATAAATGTCGAAATTACAGATAGTTAGATGCGCAGCCCAGCAGCAGCAGGCGAGCAACGGGCCGCGTTTGACACGCCTGCAAATTGGGATATACCCCCTCTCCCAAGATTTGTTGCGGGGTAGAGCAGTCTGGTAGCTCGTCGGGCTCATAACCCGGAGGCCGGGGGTTCGAATCCCCCCCCCGCTACCAAAAATCCAAGGCCCTCGGAACTCCACGGTTCCGGGGGCTTTGTGTTTCTAACCGCAGCCAGGAAGGCGCAGCGCTCCGACCTCGCGCGTTCGCTTTACGGCTTGTACCAAGTCGGGGACTGCAGACGCGTTCCTGGGTGATCCTCGGCACCTCGCTGGATATTTCGACGCCGAGCCGCTTCGCTTCCTAGGCAGTCCAGCGCAGCGTCGGAAATTCTCGCACCCCGGCGTAGTAGAACGCGGACTGCTTCGAGTCGAAATCGGGATCGGTCCAGACCGCGATGAGTTCGCTGGCTCCGATGATGTTGATCCACGTGGCGTTTTCACGTCGACGGTATTGCCAACAGGCGGCAGCTTGCCGTCGCGCCCGGGCTTGCGCTAGCCGCCCCAGGCCACGTCGTAGACGTTCTCGTCGGTAGCGCCTTGGCATCCATCCAGGCCCGGCCCTCCGGTCAGCCTCTGCGACTCGGAGACAGAATGCGCAACGCAGATTCGGAAAGGAATCGCCGCGGACCGAGGTCCGGGGTGTTCTGAGCCCGAGAGGGGTCTCTAGACCCTCATCGCCCGCGCCGGCGCATGCCGAGTACGATGAGCCCTGCGCCGACGAGGAGGCCGCTGGCGGGCTCCGGGATCGGGCCGATCCAGCCGCCGCCGCTGGCGCCGGGGCCGATGCCCAGGATGTGCGCCGCCGAGCTGAAGGTGCCGTTTCCGCCACCTTCAACGCTCTGGAAATCGAACGAACTCACGTCGATCGCAGCGATGTAGGTGATGTCGTAGACCGACAGCTCGCCGGTGGTGAACTTGCCCGGGAAGCTCCCGGGGGGCGGCGGAAAGTCGAACTCGATGTCGAACTTGCCATCGCCGTCCGCCTGGTAGGCGTTGACGCCCGTATTGACGTTGTTCGCGGACTGGCCGGAGACGTAGGAGATCGAGAGCATCGTGGGATCGAGGGATGGGTCGAAGTTGAAGAGCCAGTCGTCGATGAACTCGACGTCGACCAGGTTGTTGGCAGACATCGTGAGGCGGACGGTGTTTGCCCCCCCGAAGGAGTCGTCGAAGGTGGCGGTGATCCACGGCGAGGTGCCAGCGGGGTCGTCGGCCCCGCTGAATTCGGTGTCCAAACCGATGGTGAGCGTCGCTGCGCTCCCCTCTCCCACGCCGAAGAGCCCCAATGCAATCACCGCAACAGCGAGCTCCGCAGCCAAGCGCATCCGCATTTCCTCTTCCCTCTTGGGAAGGATGCATGGAGCGCGGGCCGCATAGCAGCGACCCCACCCTTCCCGCACTGGATTGAATGCAAGATTCGAACCATCCGACTGTAAAGCTCCGCCCCCGGCGGAAACCCGTTATTTCTTGAGGGTTTGGTGCGGAACAGGTGCAAGTCCCGGCGGGCGAGGGGAAGCCCGTTCTAGGAAAATCTATGCCTATGCATGGGAAAAGATTTCCAGACCTCCCCGCCATTCCCCGACGGGGGGGGATGGCTCCGCGTGCAGTGACGTCACGCTGCGGTGTGCCTGCGCGGGTCGCGCTCGATCTCCGGACGGTCGCTGAAGCGCACCCCGGCTCGCACCAGGGGGCACGGCTCCGAGGCTATCTGTACCGGAGCGGTGCCGGGGGGTGCCGTCTGCCGTGTTGGGTGCCGCCGGATGCCGTTCCTCGCCGCCCCTCTCCGGCTCCGAGAGCTCATATTCCTCGGGGTTGGACTCTCCTGGGTTCTCCAGGCATTGGCTGCGCATTGTGGAGTCATGCGGTCCAGCGATACCTCAACGGGGCACGGCCGTAGCGCCCCCCCGCTACCACCGACTGTCGCGGCTCTGAGGGAAACCTCGGGGCCGCGACTGTTTCGGGGGTCCAGGGTCGCCAATCCCTCGATCCGGCCATCCGCGTAGACGCGCAGCCGCGAGTCCCCGAGCAGGCTCCCGAGCGCCATGCGTCCGAGCGTCGGGTCGGCCTTCAGCGCCGCACTGATGTCGCGCAGATTCTCGCGCAGGCGCGGGATCAGCGACTCGGCCGAGGGTAGATCCATGCTGACCTGAGCCAGCTCGCCGGCAACCCGGTCGCGATCGGCCCGGAGCGCGCGCAGCTTCACCTTCGCGGCACCCACATCGCCGAGCTCGATGGCCAGCTCGAGTGCTCGGTCGATCTTCTGGTCGAGATCCACGATCGCCGCGCGCAGTCGCTCGTGGCGGAGGGAACGGCATAGGCAGAGAAGTTCCTATGCTCAGGCGACTTGATTCCGCGAACAGCGCCTTGAGGCTAACATCGTGATTAGGCCGAGGGATAGGAGGAG
>JAFDDG010000122.1 GCA_019310965.1 Deltaproteobacteria bacterium | reverse complement strand
TCGAGGCACAGCATCACTTCGTCGGCGTAGAAGCCCACGTCCACCGCGTGGCCCGCTGCGCCCTGGCAGAGAGGCGCTGCCAGCGCGAGGCCGGGGCCGAGCTCGAGCAGCGTCACTCCACCCGCCTCGTCGTGGCGCAGTACGGGCAGGCGCAGCAGGTTGTCGACGCCGAGCAGGCGCGCGACGCCGAGCGCGCGCGGTCGCTTCAATACCTCGACCGGCGGGCCCTGAGCGACCACGCGGCCCGCCTCGAGCACGGCGCAGTCGTCCGCGAGGGCGAGAAGCTCGGCGGCGCGATGGGTGACGAAGACCATGGGCACCTCGAGCTCCCGCTTGACCTGCAGCAGCAGGCCGAGCACGTCACGCGCGAGCTCGGCGTCGAGCGCGCTGGTCGGCTCGTCGAGCAGCAGCAGCCGCGGGTCGGCCAGCAACGCACGTCCGAGCGCAACCCTCTGCCGCTCGCCGCCCGAGAGGTGCTCGACCCCGCGCTCGAGCAGGGGTGCGATGCGCAGCACCTCGAGTATGCGCTCACCCTCCGCCGACGAGAGTCGCTGCTCCGCACCCGGCGCGAAGGTCAGGTTGCCTCGCACGCTGCGGTGCGGGAAGAGCAGCGGCTCCTGGGTCACCAGCGCGAGGCCGCGCTGCTCGGGCCTCACCCACGTGCCACCCGGGCGGGCGGCGAGCTCGCGACCGCGCACGACGACGTGCGCCTCCTGGGTGCGCAGCAGTCCCGCGAGCGCGTGTAGCAGCGTCGTCTTTCCGCTGGCCGACGCTCCGAATACGCCCAGCACGGGCCCCTCACTGGCGAGCTCGACGTCGAGAGAGAACCCGCGGAAGCGGTGACGAATGCGGGCCTCGAGCATCATGCGCCCCGCTGCCTGGCAGAGAGCCAGAAGGAGCCGAGCAACGCGCCGAGCGCGAGCACCACGCTCACGCCGACCAGCCGCCAGGCCGCCTCCTCACCATCGCGCACGTTGAGCAGCGTGTAGACCGCCACCGGAATGGTCCGAGTCTCGCCCGCCACATTGCCGGCGAGCACGATGGTGGCGCCGAACTCGCCCAGCGCGCGGGCGAAGGAGAGAACGGCACCCGCCACGACGCCAGGCAACGCAAGGGGCAGGGTCACGCGCACGAAGGTGTCGACCGGGCCGCGGCCGAGGCTACGCGAGACTTCCTCCAGCCGGCGGTCCACTCCGAGCATCGAGATCCTGATCGCCTCCACCATCAGCGGGAAGCCCACCACCGCCGCCGCGATCACGCATGCGGCCGTGGTGTACGCGATGTGATCGCCGGTGAGCGCGTGCCACGCCTGGCCGAGCGGACGACTGCGCCCGAGCCCGAAGAGCAGCAGGTAGCCCGTCACCACTGGCGGCAGCACCAGGGGAAGCATCACGACGCCCTGCAGCAACGCGCGCAGCGGGTGCTGCCAGCGGGCCAGCACCCAGCCGAGCAGCACGCCGGGCACGAGGCTGACGCCGACGGCGAGCGCCGCGACCTGCAATGAGAGCAGGACGATTTCTCGCTCGGCGGCGCTCAAGGCGCTTCCCGGCTCATGGCCCTTTTCCGGCTCATGGCTGCACGAACCCGGCGTCGGCCAGCGCGGCGCGGGCGGCCTCGCTTTCGAGGTGGACCAGGAAGCGGCGCGCCTGGGCGGGGCTCGGCGCGCCACGCAGTGTGGCGGCGCGGTACTCGATGGGTAGATGGCCGGCGGCGTCGAGCTCGAAGAGCACGTCCACTTCAGCCACCGCGGCGTCGGTGGCATACACGAAGCCAGCACTCAGCTCTCCGCTCTCCACCGCGTGCAGCACCGCCCGCACGTCCTTCTGGCCGACGAGATGCGAAGCGTAGGCCTCGAGCAGCCCAGCGTGCTCGAGCGCGCGCCGGGCGTACTCGCCCGCCGGCACGCCCCGGTCGGCGATCGCGACGGGATCGGCAGGCTCGAGCGCTTCGAGTAGCGCGCGAAGATCCCCGACCGCATCGTCCGCACCGAAGCGGCCCGCTGAGGCGATGCAGACGAGCCGGTTGCGCGCGAGCACGATCGTCTCACCGGCCAACGCGTCCGCCGACTCGAGCCACTCCATCCACTCGCCGCTGGCCGAGAGGAAGACGTCGGCCGGCGCGCCATCGCGGATCTGCCGGGCCAGCGCACTCGAGGCGCCGAAGCTCGTCGCCACCCGAGCACCCTCGAACCCCTGTGCGATCGGCCCGACCACGTCGCTCAGGCTCGCCGCGGCGAGCACGCGGAGCGCGGGCTCGGACTCACGATCGCCGCACGCGGACGCAGAGAGCAGGAGCGCGGCCAGCAGAGCCGGGCACACGAGACGCAGGCGCCGGCTCACGCGACCCGCCTCCCGATGTCCGAGAGGTCGTAGCCGCCGACGCACTGCAGGGTCTGCCGGAAGGCAGCAGAGCTCAGCGCGTCGAGCAGCCGCGCGACGCCCGGGTCGGCCGCGCGCTCGGCCGGTAGCCACAGCTCGACATCGTGCAGTTCGAGCGGATGGAAGGCGGCGCCCACGGCGGCGGCAGCCGGCTCGATGGTGACAGCGGGCAGGCCCGATTCGAGCGCACGACGGCTGGCCGCCAGGTGCCCTCCGACGCGTGGTCCGTCGATGTCGCCCTTGCGCGCGCGGACGGCGCGCAGGAAGGCCTCCTGGGCCGCCGCTCCGGGCTCGCGCTGAATCACCGCGACGCGCCCGCCCAACGCGGACTCCCACCATCGCCGACGTGCGCCGTGGGGCGCGGCCAGGCCGACTTGCCAGCGACCGAGGTGCACGCGAAGCAGAGGCGCCGACTCGAATGACGGGGACTCGCCCGCCGCGAAGTGCACCGCCGCCGCGTGCAGCCGCCCGGCGGAGAGTGCGGCGAGGGCCGTGGCGTTCGACGATGCGATGGAGACGGCTCGCGTTCCGCGATCGCGCAGCATGCGCTCGAGCAGCGTCAGGCCGGGCTCGCATCCCGCCATCACGACACTGGCCCCGCCTCGCTGGAGCAAGTCCGGACCGAGCTCGCCCGCGATGCCGTCCACCGCATCCCACCCCTCGTCGCCGTGGCGCGGGACACTGGTCACCAGGCGATTGCCCACGAGGCCCACTCGCACCGGCGCGCCCGGCTCCGGCGGCTCGCCGCTGATCGCGTCGACGGGCTCCGAGCCGCGGCCGCCGAAGAGCTGCTCGGCCGTGGTGTCGAGCGCGCGAGCGAGCGCCAGGGCGGCGTCGATCCGCGGCAGGTTGCGACCGGCCTCGATGGCCGAGACCAGCGCCCGGCTCACGCCGGCCCTCGCGGCCAGCTGGGCCTGGGTCAGCCCCGACTCGACCCGGCGCTCTCGGAGGCGCCTCGCCTCGCTCTCGTCCGACATGACAGAATTCTATCATAGAATGGCAGGATCCTGCCTCACGAGACAGGCCGACCATGGAGCATCGGCCGCCAGTCTGGTAGACATGCGTCCCCGGATCCCCGCGGCCGAGCCCGCCCACGCTCGCCGCAGCCGCGCGCGGGCCCCCCGCCCGCCACACCAGGCCCAACCCCGACCAGAGAGGAAGCATGAGCCAGTCTCCGCCCATCATCTACACCTGGACCGACGAGGCCCCCGCCCTGGCGACCCACTCGTTCCTGCCGATCATCCGAGCCTTCGCCGGCGCCGCGGACGTGCCCATCGACACGTGCGACATCTCGCTGGCCGGTCGCATCCTCGCCCTCTTCCCCGACCGACTCACCCCCGAGCAGCAGACGCCCGACGGTCTCGGCGAGCTGGGGCAGCTGGTGAAGACCCCCGAGGCCAACGTCATCAAGCTGCCGAACATCAGCGCCTCGATTCCGCAGCTGAAGGCGGCCGTCGCCGAGCTGCAGTCCAAGGGCTATGCGCTGCCCGACTACCCCGAAGAGCCGAAGGACGATGAAGAGCGCGACATCAAGTCGCGCTACGACAAGGTGAAGGGAAGCGCCGTCAACCCGGTGCTGCGCGAGGGCAACTCGGATCGCCGCGCACCCAAGGCCGTGAAGGAGTACGCGCGGCAGAACCCCCACCGCATGGGCAAGTGGGCGAAGGACTCGAAGACCCACGTCTCGACCATGTCGAGCGGCGACTTCTGTCACAACGAGAAGTCGACCACCGTGGCCGAGCCCACCACCGTCCGAATCGAGCTCGTCGCCAACGACGGCGCCACCACCGTATTGAAGGAAGGTATAGATCTGCAAGCGGGCGAGGTGATCGACGGCACCTTCATGAGCAAGCAGGCGCTGGTCGCGTTCCTGGGTGAGCAGATCGACGATGCCAAGGCGAGGGGTGTGCTCTTCTCGCTGCACATGAAGGCCACCATGATGAAGGTCTCCGACCCGATCATCTTCGGCCACGCGGTGCGGGTCTTCTTCTCCGATGCCTTCGAGAAGCACGCCGCGACCTTCGAGAAGCTCGGCGCGGACCCGAACAACGGCCTCGGCGACGTGCTCGGCAAGATCGCGGATCTGCCCGACGCGCAGCGCGCGGCCATCGAGGCCGACATCCAGGCCGCCTACGCGAGCGGCCCGGGCCTGGCCATGGTGAACTCGGACAAGGGCATCACGAACCTCCACGTGCCCAGCGACATCATCATCGACGCCTCCATGCCGCCGATGATCCGCGACTCGGGCGGCATGTGGAACGCCGAGGGCAATCTCCAGGACTGCAAGGCGACCATCCCCGACAGCAGCTATGCCGCCGTCTACCGAGCCGCGATCGAGGACTGCCAGGCCAACGGCGCCTACGACCCCGCCAGCATGGGCAGCGTGCCGAACGTCGGGCTGATGGCGCAGAAGGCCGAGGAGTACGGCTCCCACGACAAGACCTTCGAGATCCCCACCGATGGCACGGTCCGCGTGGTGGACGCCGGCGGCGCCGTTCTCCTCGAGCACGCCGTCGAAGAGGGCGACATCTGGCGCGCCTGCCAGGTGAAGGACGCAGCGGTGCGCGACTGGGTGAAGCTGGCCGTCACCCGAGCGCGGGCGACGGGCTCGCCCGCCGTCTTCTGGCTGGACGCCGATCGCGCACACGACGCCGAGCTGATCCGCAAGGTCGAGGCGTACCTGGCCGAGCACGACACGGACGGACTCGAGATTCACGTACTCTCTCCCGAGGCCGCCACGCGCTTCTCACTCGAGCGGATCCGCAAAGGCGAGGACAAGATCTCGGTCACGGGCAATGTGCTGCGCGACTACCTGACGGACCTCTTCCCGATCCTCGAGATCGGCACGAGCGCCAAGATGCTCTCCATCGTTCCGCTGATGAACGGCGGCGGGCTCTTCGAGACGGGGGCCGGCGGCTCAGCACCCAAGCACGTGCAGCAGTTCGAGGAGGAGGGGCACCTGCGCTGGGACTCGCTGGGCGAGTTCCTCGCGCTGGCGGCCTCGTTCGAGCACCTGGGAGAGCACTACGACAACCCGGGCGCGCGAATCCTCGGCGAGACCCTGGACGCCGGCACCGCGAAGCTGTTGCTCGAGCGCAAGGCACCGTCGCGCAAGGTGCACGAGCTCGACAACCGCGGCAGCCACTTCTACCTGGCGCTCTACTGGGCGGAGGCACTGGCGGCCCAGGGCACCGACTCGAATCTGGCGACGCGCTTCGCTCCGGTGGCCGAGGCGCTCGGGGCCAACGAGGCGAAGATCGTCGAGGAGCTGAACGCGGTCCAGGGACCGGCCCAGGACATGGGCGGCTACTACATGCCCGACTCCGCGCTGGTGGACGCCGCGATGCGCCCGAGTACGACGCTGAACGAGATCATCGACGGCGTGTAGCCGCAGGCCACGAGGCTCGGCGAACGCCTCAGACGGCCACCGATGTGGGACGATGACGCGCGTATTGCTCGCGCAGCCAATGGGCGGCCTCGTGCTCCGCGAAGCGTGAGAGCACCGGCGTGGCCGTCTGACCGGTCATCCGCCGGATCTTCAGCATGTGCGGCCTGGGCAGGTGCGACACTCGCCGATGGGGCACACACTTCCAGTCGAGCCCCCAGCGCGCCTTCTCGTTGAAGTGCGAGCCGAGGAACTGATGGAGGATCGGGAGGTCGGCCGATTGATCGTCCGTCACGATGTCGGCACTCCTCAGAGCTCGCCGCGGACGGGGATCGACGCGGCCGCACCCGGACGCTGAACACAGAGCGCCGCCGCACGGCATGCGATTCGAAGGGCTCGGGGCACCGACTCGCCGTGTACGCGCGCGGCGACGAAGTAGCCCGTGAACGTATCGCCGGCCCCTGTCGTATCGATCGCTTGCACGCTCTCCGCCTCCGCGCTGTGCTCGCCGGTGCCGTCGACATGGCGAACGCCGCCCTCTCCCAACGTCAGGACGATGACGGCGCGCGGATGTCGCGCTCGCAATACGCTCAGGATGCCGTCAGGGGACGACTCGCCCGAGAGCCTCTCCCCCTCTGCGCGGTTCAGAACGAAGGTGTCGACCCGCTCCAGGGGCGCGCGCTCGATCGCGTCGTTCAGCGGCGAGGGGTTGAGAATCACGTGCAGCCCACGCGCCGCCGACCGATCGATGATCTCGTGGAGCAGGTTCGTCTCATTCTGGACCAGCACGGCTGCCTCCCCGGAGAGCGAGGCCAACGCGGCGTCGATGTGGTCCGTCGTGAGGCTCTGGTTCGCGCCCCCGTGGATGAGGATGCAGTTCTCTCCTGCCGGATCGACCTGGATGACCGCGTGTCCGGTGGGAGCGTCCACCGCCCGAACGTGCTCGACGTCGACGCCTTCGCGCGTGAGCTCGTCGCGCAGCCAGAGGCCATCCGCACCCACGCAGCCGGCGTGGGCTACCCGGGCGCCTGCTCGCGCCAGGGCGATCGACTGATTGAAGCCCTTTCCCCCGGCGAAGACCGTGTAGGCGTCTGCATCGAGCGTCTCGCCCGGCGCGACGAAACGCTTCACCGAGTAGACGTGGTCGACGTTGAGGGAGCCGAAGTTAAGGATCTGCAAGATGGACTCCACCGAGGGCTGCGGCCGCACGGCCTCTCCGAGTGTACGCGCATTCTGCAGGCCGCGAGTGCGTGCTTTCCCGGTGGATTCGAGGGGGCGAAGCCACAGGAGCTGGAGCGACGGCGCTCGAATCTTGAATCCGCGGCAAAACCGATTCGGTGGTTTCCTTCCGTCGACGTTCGTGCTGAGATCGAGCTCGTACCCGGGAACCATCACCCGCTCGCCGGAGGTCGGCGAGGCGCTCGAGCCCTCCGGCGGCCGTGCGGCCAGGGCTGCGAAGGGCGATCATCCGCGCAAGCCCATGACCGTGTCGCCGAACCCGCCTTCTCCTTCCGTCTCTACAGACGGGCCGGCCCCGCTCGCCGGTCTGGGCCACCGGCTGCTCCAGGTCGTCTCCATCGTATGCCTGCTGCACATCCCGATTGGGCTCGGCTGGGTTCCCTTCATGCAACACGCGTGGGGATACACGCTCTGGCTCTATCTGCCCAACCCGGTGGCGTGGGGGCTCGCCGCCGGGGTTCTGCTGCTCGTCGTTCCCGCTAGCCGAAGCTGGGCGCTCGGCTGGATAGAACGCGTCCCCCTGAGCCCGCGGCTCGGCTGGGCCCTGCTGCTCGCCATGCCGTTGGCGATCTGGCCGCTCAGATCGCGCCTCGCATACGGTGACTCCCGCATCTTGTACTACACGATGCAGGCCGATCCCTCGGTCTTCATCTTCCCGGACATCGGCGCGACGTTCCTCCTGCAGGCGGGCTTCTGGGCGGGCCACACATCGGGTGTCGGCGGGCTCGAGTGGGCGCAGGCGTCGATCGTTCTCTGTGGCCCGCTCTTCCTCTATCTGCTGATGCGCGCGGCGCGCCTGCTGGCGCCGACCACCGGAACTGCGCTGTTCATCGTGCTGCTCGTGGTCGGTTGCGGCTCGCTGCGCATCTTCACCGGCCACCTCGAGGTCTACTCGTTCGTTCTGGTCACCACCGCCGCTTACGCCTGGTCCTGCCTCGCGTTCCTGCGCGGGGAGTGCAGCTGGCTCGCGCCGGCCCTTGCCTTCGGCTTCGGGCTCTGGGTGCACGTGCAGTTCCTCTTCCTCGGCCCGAGCATCATGCTGCTCTTCGTGCTGGCAGAGCCCGGCCGACCGCTCGCCCACTACCTGCGCCGCTGGGTGCCGGCGGGTCTCGTCTGCCTCGCGCCGACACTCGTATTCTTTCTGGCGCTGGTCGTACTGGGCCAGCACGAGGCGCTGGAAGCCGCCTTCGCGAAGGCCAATCGCTGGTCCGAGCTGGGACCCGATGCCAGGGAGGAGGTGTGGATCCGCTGGTGGGGTGGCTCGGGCCCCGGCACGCTCTACATGATCTTCGATCGCGGTCACCTCAAGTACCTCAGCAACGCCTTCTTCCTGCTGGCACCCTGGACCGGGCTGGTCCTGCTCGCCTTCGTCCTTGCCCGCCGGCGAGCCTTCGTCGCCAGCACCGAGGCGCGTTTCCTGCTGAGTGCGTGCATCCCCATGGCCCTCTACGCGATGCTGCTGCGGCCCGTCTGGGGCCCCTACGATTGGGATCTCTTTTCCAGCACCGCCATGTTCACCGGCCTGCTCGCAGGTCACCTCCTGGTGCGCGAGCTGCCGGACCCACCGCTGCGCGAGCTCGCTCTCATGCTGGTGGGATCCGCGATCCTCTTCGTGCTGATCCCCTTTTTGATCGTGGGCGTCGCCCCGGCTCATAAGGCCGGCCCCTTCGCCCACGACTTCGGGCGACGGGTCGAGGGGGAGACCCTGTCGGAATCCTTCACCCGCCAGATCGAGCCCTGGCTCTGACCAGCAGAGCGCGAACGCTCTATTCTGTCGCCTCGTTCCGCGCGATGCGTGCGATCTCCAAGTCATGCAAGAGGAGGCGGGAATGCTCTTTCGCCAGCTCTTCGATCCCGAGACGTCCACCTATACCTATCTGCTAGCCGACGAGGAGAGCCGCGAGGCCGTCCTCATCGACTCCGTGAGGGAGCAGGTGCCGCGTGACATGGAGCTGATCCAACAGCTCGGCCTTCAGCTGCGGGCGGCGCTCGAAACACACGTGCACGCGGATCACGTGACCGGCGCCGGCCTGCTGCGCGAGCGGCTCGGCTGCCGCATCGTGGTCGGAGCGAAGAGTGGCGTTCGAACGGCGAACGAGCTGGTGACCCAAGGCGATTCGGTGCGCCTCGGTCGCCACGTTCTCGAGGTGCGCGAGACGCCAGGACACACCGAAGGCTGCCTGAGCTTCGTATGCCACGAGGCCGGTATGGCGTTCACCGGCGATGCGCTGCTGATTCGGGGCTGCGGCCGCACCGACTTCCAGCAGGGCGATGCGCGGGCACTCTACGAGTCCGTGCACGAGCAGATCCTCTCGCTACCGGACGAGACGCTCGTCTACCCCGGACACGACTACAAGGGATGGACCGTCACCACGGTGGCCGAGGAGAAGCACTGGAATCCCCGTCTCGGCGACGAGCACGATCTCAGCGACTTCGTCGCGATCATGGAGAAGCTCGATCTCGCCTATCCCAAGCGGATCGACGAGGCCGTGCCGGCCAACATGGCATCGGGTGTGACCGAGCCCGAGCCCGCGACGCCCTCCGACGCGGAAGAGGACGGCTGGGCGCCGGTTCTGCGAACGCCTCAGGGCGTGCCCGTGCTGGCGGCCGAGTGGCTAGCCGAGCATCTGCGCGAGGTGCACCTCGTCGATGTTCGCGAGCACATGGAGTTCGTCGGGTCCCTCGGCCACCTAGGCGGCTCCGAGCTGGTTCCCCTCTCCGACCTCGAGCAGCGCGCAAGCCTCGGGGATCCCAAGCGTCCGATCGTCACCATCTGCACCTACGGAACGCGTTCCGGTAAGGCCGCCTCCATTCTGCGAGAGCTGGGGTTCGAGCGCGTGGCGTCGCTGCACGGCGGGC
>JAFDDG010000016.1 GCA_019310965.1 Deltaproteobacteria bacterium | reverse complement strand
GAGATGACGGTGGAGCTGATCACCCCGATTGCGATGGACAAGGAGCTGCGCTTCGCGATCCGCGAAGGCGGCCGCACGGTCGGCGCCGGCGTCGTCGCCGACATCATCGAGTAGCAAGAAGACGAAAAGGCAAGACCGTCCCTGCCCGAACTGCAAAGTGAGATTCAGATGGCTGAAGTGGCCGCGCAAAAGATCCGGATCCGGATGAAGGCCTACGATTTCAAGCTGCTCGATCAGAGCGCAGGCGAGATCGTCGACACGGCGATGCGCACAGGTGCGCGTGTGGCGGGTCCGATTCCGCTTCCGACGGCGATCAACAAATATACGGTTTTGCGTGGTCCGCACATTGACAAGAAATCGCGGGAGCAGTTCGAGATCCGCACGCACAAGCGGCTCATCGACATCCTGGACCCGACGCCCCAGACGGTCGACGCACTGATGAAGCTCGAATTGGCCGCGGGCGTGGACGTGGAGATCAAGCTCTAGGGCCTTCGGGCTCCGGAAGCGGAAGGAAGCCATGGCGACCGTCGATGTCGTAACCGTGGAGAACAAGAAGGCCGGCACCGTCGACCTCGATCCGACGGTGTTCGAGGTGCAGGTGAAGCCCCATCTGTTTCACGCCGAAGTGCGCCGCCAGTTGGCCGAGCGGCATCGCGGCACCCACAGCACCAAGAATCGCACCGCAGTGTCGGGCGGTGGCGCCAAGCCGTGGCGCCAGAAGGGCACCGGGCGTGCCCGACAGGGGACTACGCGTGCACCTCAGTGGAAGGGCGGAGGTGCCGTGTTCGGCCCGGTTCCGCGTGACTACGGCCACAAGCTGCCGAAGAAGGTCCGCCGTGCGGCGCTGTGCGGAGCGCTGAGCCATCGACTGCAGGAAGAGGCGGTGACGGTCGTCGAGGCCCTGCCGCTCGAGGAGTACAAGACGAAGCGCGTCCGAGAGATGCTCGCGGCGCTCGGGCTCGCGGGCCAGAGCGTGCTCCTCGTGGTCGAAGCCGCGGATGCTTTTCTCGAGCGTTCGGCGCGCAACCTGTACGGCGTCAATGTGCTGCGAGCCGAAGGCCTCAACGTCTACGACGTGCTGCGGCACGACAAGCTCGTGATGACCCGAGCCGCAGTTCCGGTCGTGGCTGAGCGGCTCGGCGCGGAGGCCCGATCGTGAATATCCACGAAGTGATCCAGCGTCCGCTCGTGACGGAGAAGAGCAACATCGGTCGTGAAGAGCAAAACCTCGTCACGCTGGCGGTCGACCCGCGCGCCAACAAGCACGACGTGAAGCGCGCCGTCGAGGCGCTCTTCGATGTGAGCGTCGTGGAGGTGCGAACCATGCGCATGCCGCGCAAGTCGCGGCGTGTGGGCAAGTTTGTTGGGCGCAAGCCCGAGTGGAAGAAGGCGCTCGTTCGCCTGGCCGAGGGCCAGATGATCGAGTTCTACGAGGGAATCTGAGGGATCCATGGCTATCAAGAACTACAAGCCCACGTCTCCCGGCCGGCGCGGCATGAGCGTGTCGGATTTTTCCGAGGTGACGCGCGGCGAGCCCGAACGTTCACTGATCGAGGGTCGGGTAAACAAGAGCGGTGGGCGCAACGGCTATGGCCGCATCACGGCGTGGCATCGCGGTGGCGGTCACAAGCGCCGCTATCGGAAGGTCGACTTCCGGCGCGAGAAGCTCGGCGTGCCGGCGAAGGTGGCCGCGATCGAGTACGACCCGAACCGGTCGGCGAACATCGCGCTGCTCCATTATCGCGACGGCGAGAAGCGCTACATCCTTGCGCCGGCGCAGGTGAAGGTGGGGGACGTGCTCGAGTCGGGTCCGACCGCCGACGTGCAGCCCGGCAACGCCATGCCCATCGCTCAGATCCCGCTGGGGAGCGTGGTGCACGCCATCGAGCTCAAGCCGGGCAAGGGCGCGCAGATGGTGCGCGCCGCCGGTGGCAGCGCGCAGTTGATGGCTCGGGAAGGTCGCTACGCCACGCTGCGCATGCCGAGCGGCGAGCACCGACTCGTGTTCGTCGACTGCAGTGCCACCATCGGCAGCGTCGGCAACAGCGACCACGAGAACCGCACGATTGGCAAGGCCGGGCGCAGCCGCTGGCTGGGCAAGAGGGGCAACGTGCGCGGTGTCGCGATGAATCCGGTCGACCACCCCATGGGTGGCGGTGAGGGACGCAGCTCCGGCGGACGGCATCCGTGCACGCCCTGGGGCGTTCCCACCAAAGGCCACAAGACCCGCCGCAACCGGCGGACCCAGAAATACATCGTCAAGCGGCGAGGCAAGAAGTAATGGCACGATCGCTCCGCAAGGGCCCGTTCGTCGACCCGAGTTTGCAACGCAAGGTCGATCGCATGACTGCGTCCGGATCAAAGCAGGTGATTCGCACCTGGTCTCGGCGTTCGATGATCACGCCGGAGTTCGTTGGGATCACGTTCCACGTGCACAACGGCAAGCTATTCGTTCCCGTGTTCATCACCGAGAATATGGTCGGGCATCGGCTCGGCGAGTTTTCGCCGACGCGCAAGTTCACCGGTCACGTCCAATCCAAGAAGGTTAAGACGAGGTAGTCATGGACGTTCGAGCGCGACTCAAGAACTATCGGGTGAGCCCTCAGAAGGCTCGCCTGTTGGCGAACGAGATTCGTGGCAAGGGCGTCGAGGACGCTCTGGCCATCCTCGACCTGTCGCCGAGGCGCTTCTCGCTCCCGCTGGCCAAGTTGCTCCGCTCGGCGCTCGCGAACGCCGAGGACCACAACAGCCGCGACAAGGCCGGGATCGACGTCGACAATCTCATCGTCGGAACCATTACCGTGGATCAGGGCGCGCGGATGTGGCGCATTCGCGCACGGGCGCAGGGTCGCGCCAATTGGATCCAGAAGAAGACGAGTCACATCGAAGTAGTGCTCACCGAGCACTAGACGGAGATTTCTGTGGGACAGAAGGTTCATCCCTACGGCTTTCGGATCGGCACCCTTTACGGGTGGCAGTCGAACTGGTTCGCGGAAAAGCACTACGCGGTTCAGTTGCACGAAGACATTCGGATCCGGGCGTTCATCAAGAAGAAGCTCTATCACGCCGGCATCTCGAAGGTCGTAATCGACCGCACCGGTGAGAAGATCGTCGTGAACATCCACACCGCGCGGCCGGGCATCCTGATCGGAAAGCGCGGTGCCGAGGTGGAGACCCTGCGGGCAGAGCTGATCGGTCTCTCGCCGCACAAGGAGGTCTTCATCAATATTCGCGAGATTCGCAAGGCGGAGCTCGACGCGCAGCTCGTGGCCGAGAACGTGGCGCTACAGCTCGAACGCCGGGTTGCCTTCCGTCGCGCGATGAAGAAAGCCGTGCTCTCGACGATGAAATTCGGCGCCGGCGGCATCCGCATCCAGTGCGCCGGGCGGCTGGGCGGATCCGAGATGGGGCGCCGGGAATGGTACCGCGAGGGGCGGGTGCCGCTTCACACCCTGCGGGCCGAGATTGACTACGGGTTGGCCGAGGCCAAGACCACGTACGGAATCATCGGAGTGAAGTGCTGGATCTTCAAAGGCGAGGTTGCGGAGAAGGACATCCGCAGCAACGCCCTCTCCCAGCGCATCGAACAGGACGCGCCGAGGTAGGTCATGCTCCAGCCCAAGAAGGTCAAGCACCGCAAGCAGATGAAGGGCCGCATGCGCGGGAAAGCGTACCGCGGCTGCAATCTCGATTTCGGCGACTTCGGTCTGCAGGCGCTCGAGTGCGGACGTATCACGGCTCGTCAGATCGAGGCCGCGCGTATCGCCATGACCCGCCACGCCAAGCGCGGTGGCAAGGTCTGGATTCGATTCTTCCCGGACAAGCCGATCAGTCGCAAGCCGGCCGAGACCCGCATGGGCAAGGGCAAGGGCAACCCGGAGGAGTGGGTGGCCGTCGTGAAGCCCGGCCGCATGCTCTACGAGATGGAGGGTGTGCCGCACGACGTGGCGCGCGCGGCTCTGCGCCGCGCCGCACACAAGTTGCCCATCGCCACGCGCATCGTGGAGCGGGAGGGATACGCATGAAGGCGTCCGAATTGAGGGATCTCTCCAACGAGGAGCTCGACGCGAAGGCGAGCGACCTGCGCGGGGAGCTCTTTAACGTGAAGGTGAAGCGTTCGACGGGACAGCTCGAGAGCACGGCTCTAGCGAAGCAGCTGCGTCGTGATATCGCTCGGGTAGAGACTGTTCTTCGGGAAAAGCGTGGAGCGAGCCAGTGATGAACCGTGGCATGAGACGAACCCTGGTGGGTCGGGTGGTCAGCGACCGCATGGACAAGACGGTGGTGGTGCGCGTGGAGCGCCTGGTCAAGGACCAGCGCTACAAGAAATACGTGCGCCGCTACTCGCGCTTCATGGTCCACGATGAGACGAACGCGTGTTCCGTCGGGGATCGTGTCCGCATCATCGAGCACCGGCCGCTGTCGAAGAACAAGCGCTGGAAAGTTCAGACGACTCTCGACAGCTCGGCGGGGGTCCGGTAGGCAGTCATGATCCAGCAGGAATCCGTACTTCAAGTCGCGGACAACTCCGGTGCCCGGCGCGTCGCTTGCATTCGCGTGCTCGGCGGCACGGGCCGGCGTTATGCGTCGATTGGCGACGTCATCGTCGTCTCGGTCAAGGACGCCATTCCGAACGCACGCGTCAAGAAGGGCGAGGTGCGCAAGGCCGTCGTCGTGCGGACGAAGAAGGAGATTGGCCGAGGTGATGGCTCCTACATTCGCTTCGACGACAACGCCGCCGTGCTGATCGATGCCCAGCAGGAGCCCGTGGGCACCCGCATCTTCGGTCCGGTCGCCCGCGAACTGCGCGCCAAGAGGTTCATGAAGATCATCTCGCTCGCCCCGGAGGTGTTGTGATGCAACCCCGCGTACTCGAGCGCTATCGCAGCGAAGTGCGGTCGAAGCTCTCGGAGGAGTTCGGCTACGCGAACATCCACCAGGTGCCGACGTTGACGAAAATCGTGGTCAATGTCGGTCTGGGAGAGGCGGCACAGAATCCCAAGTTGTTGGAGAGGGCCACTGAGGAGCTTGCCAGCGTGACCGGCCAGAGGCCGGCGATCCGCCGCGCTCGCAAGTCGGTCGCGAACTTCAAGCTGCGTCAGGGCCAGCAGATCGGTTGCATGGTCACGCTTCGCGGCGTGCGCATGTGGGAGTTCTTCGATCGCCTGGTCAGCGTGTCGCTCCCCCGGGTGCGAGACTTCAAGGGTGTTTCGCCGAAGGCCTTCGACGGGCGCGGCAACTATTCGCTCGGCGTTCGGGAGCAGATCATCTTCCCCGAGGTCGACTACGACAAGGTCGAGCGCGTTACAGGAATGAATATCACGATGGTTACCACCGCAAATACGGATGCCGAGGGCAAGGCGCTGCTGTCCCACCTCGGTGTGCCGTTCCGGCAGTAGGAATCGATGCCATGATGACAGACCCCATCGCCGACATGCTCGCGCGCATCCGCAATGCGGGCACCGCCCGTCACGCGCAAACGGCGTGTCCGACGTCGCAGCTGAAGCACGCCGTTGCCAATGTGTTGCAAGAGGCGGGCTTCGTCTCCGACGTGCACGTCGAGGCGCGTCACGGCCGCCCGGTCCTGCTGATCGGGATCCGCTACGACGATCGTGGCAAGCCGCTGATCGCTGGCCTCAAACGCGTCAGCAAGCCGAGCCGCCGGGTCTACGTCGGCAAGGACGACATCAACAAGGTACGCAACGGGCTCGGGGTAGCCGTGCTGTCGACGTCGAAGGGCGTCGTGTCCGATGAGCGCGCCCGCTCCGAATCGGTGGGCGGCGAGCTGCTCTGCGAGGTCTGGTAGCGATGTCGCGCGTCGGTAAGCAGCCCATTGCGATCCCCAGCGGCGTCGATGTGACCGTCGGCCAGGGGCAGGTGTCCGTGAAAGGACCCAAGGGTCAGCTCATGGAGCGGATTCCCGCGGAGATCGGCATCTCCGTCGAGGGCGGCCAGGTCAAGTTCGAGCGTCCGAACGACCGCAAACCCACGCGCGCGTTGCACGGCCTTGCCCGCGCGCTCGTCGCGAACATGGTGAAGGGCGTCACCGAGGAGTTCGTCAGGGAGCTCGAGATCCAAGGGGTCGGCTACCGCGCCGAAGCGCCGGGCAAGAAGCTGGTGCTGAGCGTCGGTCACTCGCATCCGGTGGAGTTGGTGGTGCCGAAGGGTGTTCAGGTTTCGGTCGAGAACAACGTCAACGTCAAGATCAGCGGTGCGGATCGGCAGCAGGTGGGTCAATTTGCGGCCGACGTTCGATCGGTGCGACCGCCGGAGCCCTACAAGGGCAAGGGTATTCGTTACCGGGACGAGCACGTGCGGCGCAAGGTCGGCAAGGCCGGCACGGCGGGTGGGGGCTGAGCATGGAGTCGAAGGTTCGCAACGAGAAGGTGCGCAGACGCCTCGCGCGGCGCGGTCGCGTGTCGAAGAAGACCGCGCGAGCGTCGGAGCCGCGGCTCACGATATTTCGCAGCGCCAAGCACATCTATGCGCAGATCATCGATGCCGAGGGTCGCACCGTCGCGTCGGTGTCGACGCGCTCGAAGGAGCTCCGCGACTCGGGTTACGGTGGAAACGTCGACGCCGCGAAGCGGGTGGGCCAGAAGGTCGCAGAGGTGGCGCGCAGCAAAGAAATCCAGAAGGTGGTCTTCAACCGCAACGGTTTTCTCTATCACGGCCGGGTGAAGGCCCTCGCCGAGGCGGCGCGTGAAGCCGGTCTCGAGTTCTAGGAAATGCGCATGACAGTCGAGCAGCTCAATCCCAACGATTATGAACTCGTGGACCGCGTGGTCCACATCAATCGAGTCGCGAAAGTCGTGAAGGGCGGACGTCGTTTCAGCTTCAGTGCACTCGTCGTGGTCGGTGACAACAACGGCGTCGTCGGTGCGGGCTATGGCAAGGCGGGCGAGGTTCCGGAGGCCATCCGCAAGGGTGTCGAGCGCGCGCGCAAGGCTCTGGTTCGCGTGCCGCTTCAGCAGGGCACGCTGCCCCATGAAATCCTGGGTCGCTTCGGTGCCGCCCGGGTGCTGCTGCGCCCGGCGTCCCCCGGCACCGGCGTGATTGCCGGTGGCCCGGTGCGCGCCGTGCTCGAAGCCGCGGGAGTGCGGGACGTGCTCACCAAGAACATCGGAACGAGCAATCCCGGCAATGTGGTGCGCGCGACGATGGCGGCGCTGCAGGAGCTGGATGATCCGGAGCAGCGCCTTCAGGAGCTCGGCCGCGCATGAGCAAGACGATTCGCGTCAAGCAGGTCAAGAGCGGCATTGGTTACGACCGCCGACAGCGCGCCACACTTCGCGGGATCGGCCTGCGTCACATGCATCACGTGGTCGAGGTCGAGGACACACCGTCCGTGCGCGGCATGATCAAAAAGGTGACCCATCTGGTCGTCGTGGAGGAGGGGTGATGCTGGATCGACTCCAGCCCCGTCCCGGCGCGGTGCGCAAGCCCAAGCGTGTGGGCCGCGGGCCCGGCTCGGGCAACAACAAGACCGCCGGTCGAGGGGAGAAGGGCCAGGGCAAGCGCTCTCCGGGCCGAGAGGTGCCCTTCTACTTCGAAGGTGGCCAGATGCCGATGGCGCGGCGGCTGCCGAAACGAGGCTTCCACAACCGCAGTCGCAAGGTCTATCAGGTGGTGAATGTGGGCCTGCTGGAGGCGTTTGGCGAGGGCGCCAGCGTCGACATCGAGGCTCTGGCGTCGCGCGGTCTGGTCCGCTCGAAGGGCGGTCCCGTGAAGCTGCTCGGCAACGGCGAAGCACCCAAGAACGTCACGGTGAAGGTCCACGCAGCCAGCGCGAGTGCCCGAAAGAAGGTCGAGGCTGCAGGCGGGAGCATCGAAGCCATCTCATGATCGGTGGAGTCCAGAACATCGGCAGGATCACGGAGCTGCGGCAACGGATCCTCTTCACGTTCGCAATGCTCGCGGTTTATCGCGTGGGCGCGTTCGTGGTGACGCCGGGTATCGACCCGGACGTCGTCGGGCAGTTCTTCGAACAGCTCGAGGGCACCGTGTTCGGACTCTTCAATCTCTTTTCGGGTGGTGCGCTCGAGCAGCTCTCGATTTTTTCGCTGGGCATCATGCCCTACATCAGCGCATCGATCATCTTGCAGCTGCTCACCGTGGTGATTCCGCAGCTCGAGCAGATCAAGAAGGAAGGTGAGCAGGGTCGCAAGAAGCTCAACCAGTACACGCGCTACGCGACGATCGGGTTGGCGATCTTCCAGAGCCTCTTGATTGCGACGGCCCTGGAGAACGGCCAGTTCGGCGAAGGCGCAGTGCTGAATCCCGGCTGGAGCTTTCGGCTGATGTGCATGATCACGCTGACCACCGGCACCTGCTTCCTGATGTGGCTGGGCGAGCAGATCACCGAGCGCGGCATCGGAAATGGTATTTCGATGATCATTTTTGCCAGCATCATCATTGGCCTGCCTGGTGCGATTACGCAGCTCTTCCAGCTGGTGCGCACCGATCAGTTCAGCTTGGTGCAGGTTCTCTTCCTCGCGGTCTTCGCTGTCGCGGTGATCGGCTTGGTCGTCGTCGTCGAGCGAGGGCAGCGCCGCATCCCGGTGCAGCATGCCCGTCGCGTGGTGGGGCGTCGGGTCCAGCAGGGGGGCATGAGCTACTTCCCGCTGCGCGTGAACACCGCCGGCGTGATCCCCGCGATCTTCGCCTCGTCGCTGCTGATGTTTCCGCTCACCATCGGTCAGTTCACCGATTCGCCAGACGTGCAGCAGTTCATTGATCGCTACCTCGATCCGGCGAGTGTGGTCTACCAGTTCTTCTACATCGGACTGATCATCTTCTTCTGTTACTTCTACACGGCGATCATGATCGATCCGGCCGATGTGGCCGACAACATCAAGAAGTCGGGTGCCTTCATTCCGGGCATCCGTCCCGGCAAGAAGACCGCTGAGCATATCGACCGGGTGCTGACGCGGGTGACGCTGATCGGTGCTCTCTATATGTCTGCAGTCTGCGTACTCCCGACGTTGCTCGCGGTGCGGGCCGACGTACCGTTCTACTTCGGTGGAACGGCACTGCTGATCGTGGTTGGCGTCGGACTCGACACCATTGCCCAGATCGAAGCCCATCTGGTGTCTCGCCAGTACGAGGGGTTCGCCGAGGGCACGCGCATTCGCGGCAGGCTCTCGCGATGATGGCGACGCGACTGCTGCTGCTCGGTCCGCCTGGGGCCGGAAAGGGCACCCAGGCCCAGCTCCTGGTGGAGAGGCTCGGTATCCCGCAGATCTCCACCGGCGATATGTTGCGGGCCGCCGTGAGCGCCGGCACGGAGCTCGGCCGACGGGCGGAGGCCATCATGGCGCGAGGCGATCTCGTGAGCGACGAGATCGTGGTTGGCGTGGCGCGGGAACGCCTTGGCCAGAGTGACTGCAGTGCTGGCTTCATCCTCGACGGGTTCCCGCGCACGGTCGGCCAGGCCCGGGCGCTCGACGGGATCCTCGAAGACTTCGAGAGCCGGCTCGAGTGCTGTGTCGCCATCGTGGCGGATGATGAGGCGCTGGTGGAGCGGCTCGTCAAGCGAGCCGCGATCGAAGGCCGAGACGACGATGACGAGGCGACCATTCGCCACCGCATGGGTGTCTACCACGAGCAGACGGCGCCGCTCGTCGACTACTACCGCGAGCAGGGCGTGCTGGCCGAGGTCGACGGCAGTGGCAGCGTCGAGGCTGTCGCCGAGAGGGTCACGGAGGTGATCTCGTGATGCTCTCCTACGGACAGCGCATCCCGGTGAAGACCCGCGCCGAGGTGGAGAAGATGCGCGAGGCCGGGCGCCAGGTGGGGGAGATCCTGCTCGAGCTACGGGCCTTGGTGCGGCCTGGGCTCACCACAGAGCAGCTGGACCGCCACGCCCGCAAGGCCATCGCCGAGCGTGGGGTGACTTCTTCGTTCCTGGGCTACGGTCCCCATGGGCTGCCCGCCTATCCAGCGGTGCTCTGCGTCTCCGTGAACGATGAGATCGTCCATGGCATTCCCGGCGGACGCACGTTGGAAGAGGGCGACATCGTGAGCCTCGACTTCGGCGTATCCGTCGACGGCTGGCACGGCGATTCGGCGGTCACGACCAGGGTGGGGGAGCTGGATGCGGAGCGGCAGCACCTGGTGGACGTTACGCACGAGTCACTGGACCGGGCCATCGAGGAGCTGCGGCCGGGTCGACGGCTTTCAGACATTGGCCACGCGGTTCAGAGCTTCGTGGAACCGGAGGGATTTTCCGTCGTTCGCGACTTCGCGGGCCACGGCATCGGAAGCGAGATGCACGAGGCGCCGTGGATCCCGAACTATGGGGCCAGGGGGCGTGGCCCGAGGCTGAAGGCGGGCATGGTCTTCGCGATCGAGCCGATGGTGAACGTCGGTGTACCGGATGTGGAGATTCTGGACGACGAGTGGACGGCGGTGACAGCCGACGGACTGCCGTCGGCGCATTTCGAGCACACGGTCCTGGTGACCGACGACGCCCCCGAGGTACTGACTCGGGTGGCTGGATCGCACTAGGCGGGATTCGGAGAACGGCGTGAAGGTGAGAGCTTCGGTCAAGAAGATGTGTGAGAAGTGTCGGATCATCCGGCGCAGGGGCGTCGTGCGCGTGATCTGCGACAACCCGAAGCACAAGCAGCGTCAGGGCTGAGGAGGTATACATGGCTCGGATTGCGGGCGTCGACCTGCCGCGAAACAAGCGGCTGGACATCGCGTTGACCTATATCTTCGGCGTAGGCCGGACCACCGCGAATCAGATCTGCGTCAAGGCGGAGATCGGTGGAGATACCAAGGTCGACGTACTCTCGGACGGCGAGGTCGTCCGTCTCCGCGAGATCATCGAGAACGACTACAAGGTCGAGGGCGACCTGCGTCGCGAAGTCTCGCAGAACCTGAAGATGCTGATGGATATCGGCTGCTACCGCGGGTTGCGCCACCGGCGGGGGCTTCCCGTCCGCGGGCAGCGCACGCACACCAATGCCCGGACCCGCAAGGGACCGAAGAAGACCGTTGCGGGCAAGAAAAAAACCCTGGCGAAGAAGTAGGAGCGCTCCGTGAAGAAGGGCGGCAAGAAGAAGGTCAAGAAGAACGTCCAGTCGGGCATTGCCCACATTCACTCGACGTTCAACAACACGATGATCACCATCACCGACGTGGCGGGCAACGCGCTGTGCTGGGCGACCTCGGGTGCCCAGGGCTTTCGTGGCTCGCGCAAGTCGACGCCCTTCGCGGCCCAGGTGGCCGCGGAGGAGTGTTCGAAGAAGGCGATGGAGCACGGCATTCGCCAGCTCGCGGTGCAGGTGAAGGGCCCGGGCTCGGGCCGTGAGTCGGCTGTGCGGGCACTCCAGGCAGCGGGGATCCGGATCACGATGATCCGTGACGTAACCCCGGTGCCTCACAACGGTTGTCGGCCGCCCAAGCGGCGGCGGGTGTAGAGGAAGGATCGAATGGCGCGATACACCGATGCAGCTTGTCGACTTTGCCGTCGCGAGGGCACGAAGCTCTTCTTGAAGGGTGATCGCTGCTTCAGCGCAAAGTGCGGCATCGAGCGGCGGGCCTACCCGCCGGGTCAGCATGGCCAGGGGCGGACCCGTTTTTCGGATTACGGCGTGCAGCTGCGCGAGAAGCAGAAGGTCAAGCGCATGTACGGGCTGCTGGAGAAGCAGTTCGCGCAGACCATGCAGCGTGCGTCGCGCATGAAGGGCGTGGCCGGCGAGAACCTTCTGATGCTCCTGGAGCGACGCCTCGACAATGTGGTCTTTCGCATGGGCTTCGCCACGTCGCGCGCCGAAGCGCGTCAGCTGGTGCGCCACGGGCACTTCCTGGTCGACGGTCGCAAGGCTCAGACGCCTTCGATCCAGCTGCGCCCGGGGACGAAGGTCGAGGTATGCGAGCGTTCGCGCAAGGTCGCGCGCATCGCCGGAGCACTGGACGCGCTCGAGGGCCGCAGTGTTCCGCAGTGGCTCGAGATCGAGAAGGACGCGTTTGCCGGCACCGTTAAGTCGTTGCCGACGCGCGAAGACATCACGCTGCCGATTCAAGAGCAGCTCATCGTCGAGCTCTACTCCCGCTAGCACGGGCCGGGGAGAGAGGGGGAGAGACGGATATGGATCAGGATCAGATTGCAAAGAACTGGCGGGAGCTGATTCGCCCTCGCGGGTTGGAATCGGTGGAAGATGCGTCGGACACCTATTGGCGCTTCTCGTGCGAGCCGCTCGAGCGCGGCTTCGGCGTAACGCTCGGCAACGCGCTTCGCCGCGTGCTCCTTTCGTCATTGCAGGGAGCTGCCATCACGTCGCTGAGAGTGAACGGCTTGCAGCACGAGTTCTCGACGCTCCCGGGTGTGCTCGAGGACGCGAGCGACATCGTGCTGAACCTCAAGGAAGTGTGCCTGCGCATGCACGGCGTGGGCCCCAAGACGCTCCGCATCCACAAGCAGGGCGAGGGCAAGCTGCTGGCGGCCGACTTCGCTTCGGAGGACTCGTCCATCGAGGTGATGAACCCGGACCACCTGATCGCCACGCTCTCTTCCGAGGCGGAGGTGGAGATGGAGCTCACCGTCGGAACAGGCAAGGGCTACGTGGCGGCTGAGAAGAACAAGACCGAAGACATGCCGAAGGGCACGATCCCGATCGACTCGATCTTCTCGCCGGTGCGCAAGATCAACTATTCGGTGACACCGGCCCGCGTCGGGCGTGAGACGGACTTCGACCGTCTCAACTTCGAGGTCTGGACGGACGGCACTGTGGCGCCGGTAGACGCCGTCGCCTTCGGCGCGAAAATCCTGAAGGAGCAGCTCGGGATCTTCATCAACTTTGACGAGCCCGTCGAGATGCCGCTGGCGCCCATCGAAGAGCCGCGGCCGCTCAATCCGAACCTGTTCCGCTCGGTCGATGAGCTCGAGCTGTCGGTGCGTTCGGCGAACTGCCTGCAGAACGCCAACATCCGGTTCATCGGTGAGCTGGTGCAGCGCAGCGAGGCCGAGATGCTGAAGACGAAGAACTTCGGCCGGAAATCTCTCAACGAAATCAAGGAAGTTCTCGAATCCATGGGACTCGAGCTGGGGATGTCCCTCGAGAGCTTCCCCGACCGCGCCGAAATCGAGCGCATCCGGGAGCGCGAAGCGTAGCCATGCGGCATCGCGTACGTTCAAGAAAGCTCTCACGCACCAGCGCGCATCGCAAGGCGATGTACCGCAACATGGTGACGTCACTGCTGGAGCACGAGCGCATTGAGACTACCGACGCCAAGGCGAAGGAGGTGCGCCGCGTCGCGGAGAAGATGATCACGCTCGGCAAGCGGGGCGGGCTGCATGCCCGGCGGCAGGCCTTGCGGGTGATTCGCGACCGGCGAGTTGCCGCCAAGGTCTTCGACGATCTGGCGGAGCGTTACAGCGAACGGCAGGGTGGTTACACCCGCGTGCTCAAGCTGCGCGTGCGTCCGGGGGATGCGGCGGCGCTCTCGCTGGTCGAGTTGGTCGACGGGACGGCCTCGGGGCCGGTGAAAGACGAGAAGGCGGCTGCGAAGAAGAAGAAGGCCTCCAGGAAGGCGGCGAAGGCCGCCGAGGAGAAGCCCGCCGCCAAGAAGAAGGCGTCGAAGAAGGCGGCTGCCAAGGCCGACTCCAAGAAGACAGCCAAGAAAGCCGCTGCCAAGAAACCCGCGGCCAAGAAGACGACCAAGAAGTCTGCGGCCAAGAAGACGACGGCCAAGAAGAAGACCGGCAAGAGCGGCGACTAGCCGCTCGCGCCGAAGCGCATGGCGGATCGGCTGGGCTTCGTGTGGGTGGGGCTGGTGCTCGTGGCGGCGGCGGGGTTCGCGCTGCTGGCTTCCCAAGATACGCCGGATCCGGTGGGTCGGGGTACGCGGGCTCCCGCCTTCGCGCTCGAGTCGCTGGCCGGCGGCCCGCCGGTGGAGCTTGCCGATCTGCGCGGCAAGGTGGTGCTCATCAACTTCTGGGCCACCTGGTGCGAGCCCTGCGAGGCGGAGATGCCGGCCATGCAGCGGCTGTATCGCGAGCTGCGCGACGAAGGCTTCGAGCTGCTGGCCGTCTCGGTGGACGGCGACGCCGAGCCGGTTCGCGCCTTCCAGCGGCGCCTGGCGCTCGTCTTTCCCATCCTGCTCGATCCAGGCCAGCAGGTGGCGGAGGCCTATCAGACGTTTCGCTTCCCGGAGTCGCTGCTGGTGGATCAGCAGGGCGTGATCGTGGAGCGCTACATCGGCGGCAAGGAGTGGGACGCGTCGGCCTACCTCGAGCGGATTCGACGGCTGCTGCGCGGGGCGGTACCTTCCGCCGCCACGCAGGGGGGTGCGTGAAGGCGGTTTGGCTCGTTCCAGGGCTGGCGTTGTTGGCGGTGGCAGCGCTCGACGAAGAGTCGGGGTTGGCGCGCTGGACGCATCTGCGGGCGGAACTCGCCGACGCCGATGTGCGCATCGGGGTGCTGGAGCGCGAGGTCTCTGCCCTGCGCCGCGAGGCGGTTCGGCTGGAGAGCGAGCCCTTTGCCATCGAGCGGGCCATCCGAGAAGAATTGGAGCTCGCCCGCCCCGGGCAGCAGGTCATCCGGCTGCCCGGTTCAAAGGCTTCAAGTGATTGGAATCCTTGACGAAAAATCTTCTTCGCGCGATCTTCTCGGGCGATGAAAGAGAAACTCCAGGACGCGCTGTTCAGCGCGGTGCGGCAAGTTCTCGACGCTGCGGATGATGCCGGCGAAGTGCCGGCGTTTGCCTTGGAGCTGCCCAAGCGTGCCGACCACGGGGATTTCGCCTGCAACGCCGCCATGTTGTTGGCCAAGCGCCTGGGCGAGCCGCCGCGCGCCATCGCCGAGCGACTGGCTGCGGCTCTGGGCGATGCCGCCGGCCTGGTCGAACGCAGCGAGATCGCCGGCCCGGGATTCCTGAACATCTGGCTCTCGGCGGCGCGTTGGCAGGCGCTGATGCGCACCGTGCTCGAGCTGGGGCCCCGCTACGGCCATTCGAAGCAGGGCGACGGCCGGCGGGTCCAGGTGGAGTTCGTCTCGGCCAACCCGACCGGTCCGCTGACGCTGGGGCACGGTCGCCAGGGAGTGCTCGGCGACGTGTTGGCGCGGCTTCTCGAAGCCAGCGGTTTCGAGGTCACCCGCGAGTACTACTTCAACAACGGCGGGCGCCAGATGCGCGTGCTCGGCGAATCGGTGCGGGCGCGGGCTCTCGAACAGCTCGGGCGTGCGGCTGCTCCGCCGCCGGAAATGTTCGAGGCCGACGAGTCCGACTGGCCGACCGAAATCGATGGTCTGCCGGTGCTGTTTCCGCGCGACGGCTATCAAGGCGGCTACATCGCGGTGCTCGCGGAGGAGGCCCGGGCGCGGCATGGCGACGTATTGGACGACGCCGCTCTGGGTGGCGACGCCTGCCGCGTGCTCGCGCAGGAGCACATCTTCGAAGATATCCGCGCCACCCTCGAGCGCATGGACATCCACTTCGACGTCTACTCGAACGAAATGGATCTTTATGAGGAAGGCAAGGTCGAAGCCGTCCTCCAGGATCTGCGCGAGACGGGGAATGTCTACGACGCGGATGGCGCCGTCTGGTTGCGTGCTACCGCGCTCGGTCTCGAGCGGGATCGCGTGCTGGTGAAGAGCAGCGGCGAGCCCACGTATCTGCTTCCCGACCTCGCCTATCATCGAGAGAAGTTCCGGCGCGGCTTCGATCGGGTGATCGATGTGCAGGGGGCCGATCACATCGAGCAGTTCCCCTACGTCTGCGCCGGCGTCGGCGCCCTCGGCTGTCCGGCTGAGCGGATCGAGCTCCTGATGAATCAGTTCGTGACGCTGACCCGCGGCGGCGAGCAGGTGAAGCAGTCGACTCGCAAGGCCACATACGTGACCGTCGACGAACTCATCGCCGACGTGGGCCGCGATGTCTTCCGCTTCTTCATGATCCAGCGCAAGGCCGAGGGGCACCTCGACTTCGACCTGGATGTGGCGGAGAGCACCGACTGGAAGAAGAATCCCGCCTACACCGTGCAGTACGCACACGCGCGCACCCACGGGATCGAACGGCAGGCCGCCGAGCAGGGTGTGCCGATGCCGAACGCCCAGAGCGTCGAGGCCGCCGAACTCGTGCTTCCGGAAGAGATCGAGCTGCTGAAGAAGGTGGCGGAGTTTCCCGCGGTGGTGGCGCGAGCGGCAGAGAGCCGGGAGCCGCATCACGTGGCGTACTACGCCCGCGAAGTGGCCGGCCTGTGGAACCCGTACGTGCAAGATCGCAAGCGGCATCGGGTGCTCTCCGAGGATGCGTCGCTCACCAGCGGGCGGCTGGGTCTGACCCTGGCCGTGCGCGGCGTGCTGGCCAACGCCTTGGCGCTGCTCGGCCTGTCGGCCCCGGAGCGCATGTAGATGGCCGGACGAAGTCGCGACGGACGCTCCTGGGTATGGACCCTCGGCATGCTGGTGCTCATCGCCGTGCCCGGCTTCGGGCTGGGACTGATCGCCGGTGTGGCCTGGGAAGAGCCGAGCCTGCTCGGCAGCCACCTGCTCGGCGGAACCACGGAGCTGGTGGCCTGGCCGGGGAGCGCGGCGGTGCCCCCCGATGAGGCCGGCGAGCCCGCCGCACTGCCGGAAGTCGCGGCGCCGGCGCCTCGGCCGGCAGCTGTGAGGCCCGCCGCCGAGCCGCGGGATGCCACTCGCATGCGGCCCGAGACGCTCGCGCCCACGGCGGCCGCCGGGCGCTTCGCCGTACAAGTCGGTGCCTTCGGCGAGGCGGACAGCGCGGAGCGGCTCGCCGCGAAGCTGCGGGGCAGGGGCTTCGATGTCTATGTGTCACCGGGCGTCGCCGCCGGTCAGGCCCGCTGGCGCGTGCGGGTGGGACCCTCTCCGACCCGGGAGGAGGCCGAGCGCAGCGCCGCGCGCCTCAAGGCCGAAGAGCAGCTGCCGACCTGGGTGCTCGACGAAAACGGTCCGGCGTAGCCGGTCTCGGAATGAAGTCATGATGAGACGTTGGTTGATCACGGGCTGCAACGGGCAGCTGGGCTTCGCCCTTGGGCGTCAGCTGGCGTCGTATTCCGACGCCGAGATCCTGGCCGCCGTCGATTTGCCGGAGGTCGACGTGTCGGACGCCGACTCTGTGACGCGCCTCTTCGACGAGCTGCACTCGCCCCCCGAGGTGGTGCTGAACGCGGCGGCCTACACCCACGTGGATCGCTGCGAGCGCGAGCCCGAGCTGGCGCAGCGAGCCAACGCGCTGGCCCCGGGCCTGTTGGCCGAGGCCGCTGCGCGCTGCGGCGCGCAGTTCGTGCACGTCTCGACAGACTATGTGTTTCCCGGGGATGCCGACCGCCCGTATCGCGAGGACGATGCTCCCGGGCCGCGCTCGGTCTACGGGAGAACGAAGCTCGAGGGCGAGGAGCGGGTGCGCAGCGTGTCGGATCGCTTTCTGGTGGTGCGCACCAGCTGGGTCTTCGGTCGCGGGCGAAACTTCCTGGCAGCGATTCTCGACCAGGCTCAGCAACGCCGGAGAGGTGAGGCCGAGGGGCCGTTGCGCGTCGTCGACGACCAGCGCGGCCGCCCAACGTATGCCGAAGACCTGGCGCAGGGGTTGCGCGCCCTGGTGGCGGCGGACGCCGACGGGCTGGTCCACCTGGCTGGCGGCGGATCGGTCGCCACCTGGTGGGAGCTGGCCCGGGCGTGCCTCGACGCCGCCGGCTTCGAGGACCTCGGCATCGACAAATTGCGCAGCGCGGACCTCGAAACCGCGGCGCCGCGGCCGTCTTATTCGGTGCTCGATTGCTCGCGGGCGGACGCCCTCGGCGTTTCTCTGCGCGACTGGCGGCAGGCCGTCGCCGCGTATCTGGCCTCGCCGGAAGCCCCGGCCCTGGAGGCCGCGTCGTGAGCGATCAGAGCCTGGTTCGCAACTTCTGCATCATCGCGCATATCGATCACGGCAAGAGCACGCTCGCCGATCGCTTGCTCGATGCCACCGAGGCGCTCGGCGATAGGGAGCGTCGTGCGCAGTTCCTCGACAAGATGGATCTCGAGCGCGAGCGCGGCATCACGATCAAGGCCCAGACCGTGCGCCTTCGTCATGTGGGGCGGGATGGCAAGGTGTACACGCTCAATCTGATCGATACGCCCGGTCACGTGGATTTCTCCTACGAAGTGTCGCGCGCGCTTCAGGCCTGCGAGGGTGCAATCCTCGTGGTCGATGCCGCACAGGGCATCGAGGCCCAGACCCTCGCCAACGCCTATCTGGCCGTCGACGCGGGCCTCGAGATCGTTCCCGTCGTGAACAAGATCGATCTGCCTGCAGCGGATCCGGATGGCGTGGCCCAGGAGATCGAAGATGTGATCGGCCTGGATGCGGCCGACGTGCTGCCGGTCTCCGCGAAGGCGGGCAAGGGCATCGAGGACCTGCTCGAGGCCATCGTGCAGCGCGTGCCGCCGCCCACGGGTGAGGCCTCGGCCGCGACGCGCGCGCTCGTCTTCGATTCCTGGTTCGATCCCTACGTCGGCACCGTGATGCTGGTGCGGGTCTTCGAGGGTGCTCTGCGCAAGGGTGAGGAGATCCGCTTGATGGCCGTGGGTATCGACCGCGAGATCCAGAGCCTGATGGTGGCCGACCCGCACCCCCGGGAGGTGCCGGAACTCGTGCCTGGGGATGTGGGCATGGTCGTTGCCGGTATCAAGACGCTCGCGGAGGTGCGCATCGGTGACACGGTCACGGGCAGCCGGCAGCCGGCGTCGGAACCTCTGACGGGCTTCCGCGAGGTGAAGCCGATGGTTTTCACCGGCCTCTACCCGGTGGAGGCCGAGGACTACGAAGACCTGAAGGTCGCCCTCGAGAAGCTCCAGCTCAACGACGCATCCCTGGTCTACGAGCCGGAGACCAGCGCGGCGCTGGGCTTCGGCTTTCGCTGCGGCTTCCTCGGCTTCCTGCACGCCGAGATCATCCAGGAGCGGCTCGAGCGCGAGTACAATCTCAACCTGATCACCACCGCGCCGACGGTGCGTTATCGCGTGGTGCGCAGCGACGGCCAGGAACTCGAGATCGAGAGCCCGGCCTCGCTCCCCGACACCGCCGACATCGACCGCATCGAGGAGCCGATGATCGTGGCGACGATCCACGTGCCCCAGGAGTACGTGGGACCGGTGCTGGCGCTCTGTCAGGAGCGCCGCGGCACTCAGAAGGACCTCGCGCACCACGGTGGCCGCGTCCAGGTGCGCTATGAGCTGCCGCTCGCCGAAGTCGTGCTCGATTTCCACGACCGCATCAAGAGCGTCACCCGCGGCTACGGCTCCTTCGATTACGACTGGATGGGCTACCGCCCGGCAGATCTCGTGAAGCTGGACGTGCTGATAAACGGCGATCCGGTCGATGCGCTCTCGCTGATCGTCCACCGGGACAAGTCGTTCCAGCGCGGTACGGATCTGGTGCGCAAGCTCAAGGAATTCATCCCACGGCAGCAGTTTGAGGTGGCGCTGCAGGCCGCGATCGGAGCGCGAGTCATCGCGCGCACCACCGTCAAGGCGCTGCGCAAGAACGTGACCGCCAAGTGCTACGGTGGTGATATCTCGCGCAAGCGCAAGCTGCTGGAGAAGCAGAAGGAGGGGAAGCGCCGCATGAAGAAGGTCGGATCCGTCGAGATCCCGCAGGAAGCGTTCCTGGCAGCGCTCAAGCTGGGGGACTCGTGAGCGAAGAGAAGTCGCCGCGTTCGGGTCTCGGCGCCGTCTGGGAGCAGACCAGCACGTTGTTGCTGGCGATCGTGATCGCCCTCGGCATCCGCGCCTTCATCATCGAGCCGTATCGGATTCCCTCCGGCTCGATGCTTCCGACGCTGTTGATCGGCGATCACCTCTTCGTCAACAAGTTCATCTACGGGATGAAGGTGCCCTTCGGCGAGGCGCGGCTGCCCGGACTGCGCGCCCCGCAGCGCGGCGATGTGGTGGTCTTCACCGTGGCGAAGCAGGGCAGCGAAACGCACCCGGCGGATCGGCGGCCGAAGCTGCCGACCGAGGAGTTCGTGAAACGCGTCGTCGGCTTGCCCGGCGACCGCGTCGAGCTGAAGAACGACGAGGTCTTCATCAATGGCGAGCACATCGAGCAGACGCCACTGCCGGACGACTTTGTCGACGACCGCGGGCGCAAGCTGCACCGGCACCAGGTGACGATGGATGAGAAGAGCTTCGTGGTGCTGGACGACCCGAACGCGCCGTATCCGCGACCGCGGGCGCCGATCGTGGTCGAGGAAGGTCGCTACTTCATGCTCGGCGACAATCGCGATCATTCGAAGGACAGCCGCTACTGGGGCACCGTGCGGTTGGCCGAGATCAAGGGGCCGGCGTTCGTGCTCTACTGGTCGTGGGATTTCAACGGGGGCTGGGGCGAGCTGCTGAACCCCGTCACCTGGTGGGATCTGCTCACCGGCAAGATGCGCTGGGAGCGCATCGGCCACGGGGTGTAGTCGCTCGCGAGGTCGTCGGGGCCTCGCTTTCGCCTGCGGCTCCTGCTCGCGCGAAGCGCGCTTCTCATCTCCTGCCCATAGGGCCTGAGACACGGGCTATCATGCCTCCCGTGGGCACGCTGTTGGGCATCGCATCGTTTCTGGTCGCCGGGGTCGCGGCGGGATTCTGGTGGCGGGGCATACAGGCCGTGAGCCTGCCGCACGACCGCACGCGCTTCTTCATGGCCTGGGGCGTGGCGCTGGCACTCGGCTTCGCCGCGTGGTTTCACGCGCCGGGCTGGCTGGGCGGGGGCGGCGCCGCGCTGGGCATGCTGCTCGGCGGCGTCTTGCTCGGGCTGGGCGCGCTTTCCGGCCAGGAGGAGCGCACCCCGGCGGTCGCCGTCGGTGACGCCATGCTCGAGTTCAGCGCGCCGGCCGATTCCGGTGAGGTCTTCACGTCTTCGAGCCTCTCGGGCAAGCCGTACCTGCTCAAGTTCTTCCGCGGGCACTGGTGACCCTACTGTGTCGCCGAGTTGCGGCGATGGGAGGAGCTCCGGCCCGAGCTCGATGCGCGCGGCGTCCAGATTGTGACGCTCTCGACCGACACGCCGGAGGAAATTCGCAAGGGTCGCGGCAAGCATGGCGTTCGGGCGTCCATGCTCTCGGACGTCGACCTTGCTGTGACCGACCGCTTCAATCTGCGCAACCAGACGAATGTCGCACCCGGCGGCATCCGGCCGATGCCGATTCCGACGACCTTCCTGGTCGATGCCGGCGGCATCCTGCGCTGGATCGATCAATCGACGGACTACCAGGTGCGCTCGGATCCCGCGCGGGTGCTCGAGGCGATCGAAGTGAGCCTCGGGGGACGGTGTTGATTTCTTGCTTTTTCGAGGCGAGCCGAGCGCGCAGCCGATTTCCTGGGAAAAAGCAAGAAAGCAACACCGTCCCCGCCTTCGCCCCCGGCCTGGGCAACGCACAACGAGCTATTCCAGCAGTCCGCTACCAGGTCGAGAGATCGTCCATCCGTACGACGATGTCGGTATGGGCCGTCAGTAGGCTGAAGCGATGGCGTTCGTCTCGTTTCAGCTTGTCCTGGTCGGGGTAGAGCTCCTTTGATACGCCGTCGAGCGCGCGCGCGAATGCCTGGCTGTCGGGGATCACGATCGTCATGCGGAAGTCCCAGCGCGATTCCTCGCTGGCGTGATTCAGCGGAAAGGCCGCGGACATGGATTCGATGTGCCCGAGCTTCTGCATCTTCTCCAGGATCGGGTAGTGGTTCTTCTTGAAAAGCTCCATGAACTCGTCGAAGTGGCCCCACTTCACGCGGTAATAGGCTTCGGTGATGAAGGGCGCCTCCTCGGGATCGTCGGCCGAGGCGCCCTGCACGAGCAGAAGGGTCTGGGCGATGAAGAGGGCGGCCAGAGTGCTTCGAACTAGACGCATGCTTCGTTCTCTCCTGGAAGTGGGGCGGCGCTCGAGCTGAGTGGCGGCGGCAGGCCGCCGCCCTCCAGCCCGGACGACCCGGGGTGGTGTCTGGAGGCGGATCCTAGCGCGTGGCGTACTCGGCCCCTCCCGGGTATCCTGCTGATCGACCTTTTAATTCCGTCCCGCGAGGCGGAGAAGGGCGGCGCGTGCGCCAAGAAGACCCCCCTGCCGGCTCGGCTGAGCCGGGTTTCCAGCCCACGGCTTCACGACCGGTCCTCGACGATAGGGGAATTCGCCGTGCGCTGATGCGCATCGCCCACGAGATCGTCGAGCGCAACGAAGAGCCCGAGAGCCTCTTCTTGGTCGCGATTCCGAACGGTGGCGTGCCGCTGGCGCGCATCCTCGCCGCCAATCTGAGGGATGTCGCGGACGTCGACGTCGCGGTAGGCGTGCTCGATACGACGCTGTATCGCGACGACCTGATGATCTCGGGCGAGCGCCCTGCGCTGCGCCATACCGAAATGCCGTCGGCCGTCGACGACCGCTGTGTGGTGCTGGTGGACGACGTGGTCAAGACCGGTCGCACGATTCGCGCCGCCATGGATGCGCTGATGGATTTCGGTCGTCCGCGCGCGGTGCAGGTGGTGGGTCTCATCGACCGCGGCCACCGCGAGCTGCCGATCAAGCTCGACTACGTGGGCAAGAATGTACCGACCCGGACCGGCGAGAACGTGCGCCTGTGTGGTGCGAATGGAGTGCTCGAGCCGCCGTTCGAGGTGGTGCTCGTGGCGGAGGGAGTCGCCGCATGAAGCATCGGGACCTGCTGGGCATGGAGGACCTCGAACGCGCGGACATCGAGCGGATCCTCGAAACGGCCAACCACATGCGTGAGGTGGGCGAGCGCGACGTCAAGAAGGTGCCCACTCTGCGCGGTCGCACCGTCGTGAATCTCTTCTTCGAGGCCTCGACCCGCACCCGGGCGAGCTTCGAGATCGCGGGCAAACGGCTCTCGGCCGATGTGGTCAACTTCTCACCCTCGTCGTCGAGCCTGAAGAAGTCGGAGAGCATTCTCGACACCGCGCGCACGCTCGACGCAATGGATCCGGACTGCGTGATCGTGCGCCACAGCGTCGCCGGCGTGCCGAAGTGCATCGCCGACGTGCTGAGCGCGCCGGTGATCAACGCTGGCGACGGCGCCCACGAGCACCCGACGCAGGCGCTTCTCGACATGCTGACGGTGCAGCAGGAGAAGGGCCGCATCGATGGCCTGACCGTGACGATCGTCGGCGACATCGCCCATTCCCGGGTGGCTCGTTCGAATATCTACGGCTTCCGCAGAATGGGCGCCGAGGTGCGCGTGGCCGCGCCGCCGACCATGATCCCCGCCGACGTGGAGACGCTCGGGGTCAAGGCCTACACATCGCTGCGCGAGGCTCTCGAAGGCGCCGACGTGGTGATGGCCCTGCGTATCCAGAACGAGCGCCTGGTGGGCTCGTGGTTCCCCAGTGTGCGCGAGTACTCCGCCACCTTCGGCCTCGACCGCGCGCGGCTGCGCTTCGCCAAGGACGATGCCATCGTCATGCACCCGGGTCCGGTGAATCGCGGCGTTGAGCTCAGCCACGAGCTCACGGACGACCGCTCCAGCGTGATCCTCGACCAGGTGCGCAATGGTGTCGCGATTCGCATGGCGGTGCTCTACCTCTTCGCCGGCCGCCAGCGCGGCCGCGCGGCAGCGGAGGAGACGCGCCCTTGAGTCGCCTATTGATTCGCGGAGGCCGGGTGCTCGATCCGGCTTCCGAGCGAGACGAGATCGCCGACGTGCTGTGTGTGGACGGCCGCATCGAGGCCGTGGGCGCCGAGCTGGATGGGCGGGGCGCCGAGATCTTCGACGCCGAGGGCCAGTGGGTGGCGCCGGGCTTCGTCGACCTGCACTGCCACCTGCGCGAGCCCGGGCAGGAGTACAAGGAAGACATCGCCTCTGGCGGTCGCGCGGCCGTGGCGGGCGGGTTCACCACCGTCGCCTGCATGGCCAACACCGATCCCGTGAACGACGACCCGGCGACCACGGACTTCATCCTCGACCGCGCGCGCAACGATTCGCCGGCCCGGGTGTATCCGGTGGCGGCGGCCACCAAGGGTCTCGAGGGCAAGGTCATGACCGAGATGTCGGCGCTGCTCAACGCCGGGGCCGTGGCCTTCAGTGACGATGGCAGGACGATCATGGACAGCGGTGTCATGCGCCGCGTGCTCGAGTACTCGCGGCTGGTGGACGTGCCGATCATCGTGCACTGCGAGGACCGCACCCTGGTGGGCGATGGCGTGCTGAACGAGGGCGCGATCTCGACCAGGCTGGGGCTGCCCGGCAATCCGGCCATCGCCGAAGAGGTGCACGTGAGCCGCGACATCAAGCTCGCCGAGCTCACGGGAGCGAGACTCCACGTGGCGCACGTCTCGACGGCCGGTGGTGTCGAAGAGGTGCGCCGGGCCAGGGAGCGCGGCATCAGCGTCACCGCCGAGGTGACGCCCCACCACCTCACGCTCACCGACGAGGCCGCTCTCGGCTACGACACCAGCACCAAGGTGGCGCCGCCGCTGCGCAGCGCTGCCGATGTGGCAGCCTGCCGCGCGGGGCTCGTGGATGGCAGCATCGACGCCATCGCCACGGACCACGCGCCCCATGCCCAGCACGAGAAGGAGCAGCAGTTCACCGAGGCGCCACACGGCATGCTCGGTTTCGAGACGGCGGCGGCCGTCAGCCTGGATCTCGTGCGCCGGGCCGAGCTCTCGCCGCTGGAGTGGGTGCGGCGGCTCTCGCTCAACCCGGCCCGCATCTTGCGCAGGCCCGGTGGAAGCCTGGTGCCCGGGGAGCCGGCGGACGTGGTCGTGATCGATCCGGAGAAGCGCTGGGTCTACGACACGGCCAAGGGTCATTCGAAGAGTCGCAATTCGCCGTGGGCCGGGCAGGAGCTCACCGGGCGAGTCACCGCGACCTTCGTCGAGGGCAAGCTCGTGTTTCACGTCGATCGCGGGGTGTTGGCGCCGTGAGCTCACCCGCACTGCTGGCGCTCGCCGATGGCACGGTCTTCCGCGGCATTGGCTTCGGTGCGCGCACGGTCGATGTTGGCGAGGTCTGCTTCAACACGAGCATGACCGGCTATCAGGAGATCCTGACCGACCCGTCCTACGCGGGCCAGCTGGTCACGATGACCTACACGCAGATCGGCAACGTCGGGGTGAACTCGGCGGACGAGGAGTCGTCGCGCCCTTTTCTCTCGGGTTTCATCGTGCGCGAGCACCTGGATGTCCCGAGCAACTGGCGCGCGCAGGAGTCGCTCGGTGCCTACCTCGAGCGCCACGGTGTGCCGGGGTTGGCGGAGATCGACACGCGCGCGCTGGTGCGGCGCATTCGCGACGAGGGTTTTCAGCTGGGCGCCATCTCGACGGATCCCGCCCAACAAGATGCGGCCGCTCTCGTCGAGCGGGCGCGCCGCGCGCCCGGCCTCGATGGTCGCGATCTGGCTTCCGAGGTGAGCTGCAGCGAGCCCTACAGCTGGAGTGAGGGGCGCTGGCCGGGCGTCGCTGGGCAGTGCCCGCGTCCGCAGGTGCCGACGCCGCAGCTTCGGCTGGTGGCCTACGACTTCGGCATCAAACGCAACATCCTGCGGCGACTGGTGGAGCACGGCTTCGAGGTGACGGTGGTGCCGGCGCGCACTCCGGCGGCGGAGGCCCTGGCCTTCGAGCCCCACGGCATCTTTCTCTCGAACGGGCCGGGTGATCCCGCCGGCGTGGCGCCCAGCATCTTCGAGGCGGTGCGCGAGCTGGCCGAGCGGCTGCCCGTCTTCGGCATCTGCCTCGGGCACCAGATCCTGGCGCTGTCTCTCGGCGGGCGCACCCGCAAGCTCAAGTTCGGTCACCACGGTGGCAACCAGCCGGGCCAGGACCGCAAGACCGGCAAGGTGGCCATCTGCGCCGAGAACCACGGCTACGCGGTGGATGCCGAATCGCTCGAGGCGGCCGGGGAGCCTGTCGACGTCACCCACGTGAACCTCAACGACAACACGGTCGAGGGCCTGGCCCACCGCCTGCGCCCACTCTTCTCGGTGCAGTACCACCCGGAAGCTTCTCCGGGGCCCCACGACGCGGCCTATTTCTTCCGGCGGTTTCGCACGCTGGTCGAACGCCATCACGCCGGTGAGGCGGTGACCGGAGTCGACGTCGCCGCGGGTGAGGTCGCCTAGCCATGCCGCGCCGCGACGATATCCAGACCATCCTGGTGATCGGCTCCGGGCCGATCGTGATCGGCCAGGCCTGCGAGTTCGACTATTCCGGCACCCAGGGCTGCAAGGCGCTGCGCGAGGAGGGCTATCGCGTCGTCCTCGTGAACTCGAACCCGGCAACGATCATGACCGACCCGGAGACGGCGGATCGCACCTATATCGAGCCCATCACCGTCGATGCCATCGCGAAGGTGATCGAGATCGAGAAGCCCGACGTGATCCTGCCGACCCTGGGCGGGCAGACGGCGCTCAACGCCGCGGTGGCGCTGGCCGAGGCGGGCTTGCTCGAGAAGCACGGTATCGAGCTGATCGGCGCCCAGCTCGAGTCGATCCACAAGGCGGAGGATCGGGAGCTGTTCCGCGCTGCGATGGAACGGATCGGCCTCCAGATGCCGGATTCGGGCTCCGCCCGCTCGCTCGAGGACGCGCGGCGCATCGTCCAGCGCACCGGGATTCCGGCGATCATCCGGCCGTCGTTCACGCTGGGCGGCACCGGCGGCAGTGTCTGCTTTCGCGAGGAGGACTTCGACGGCCTGGTCGAGTGGGCGCTCAGCCAGTCGCCCCAGCACACCTGCCTCATCGAACAGAGCGCTCTGGGCTGGAAGGAGTACGAGCTCGAGGTGATGCGCGACGCGGCGGACAACGTCGTGGTCATCTGCTCCATCGAGAACTTCGACCCGATGGGCGTCCACACCGGCGACTCGATCACCGTGGCCCCGGCGCAGACGCTCACCGATCGCGAGTACCAGGAGATGCGCGACGCGGCGGTGGCCATCATCCGTGAGATCGGTGTCGATACGGGCGGCTCGAACATCCAGTTTGCCGTGAATCCGAAGGACGGCAGCCTGATCGTGATCGAGATGAACCCGCGGGTCTCCCGCTCCTCGGCGCTCGCCTCGAAGGCGACGGGTTTTCCGATCGCGAAGATCGCCGCGAAGCTCGCGGTCGGATACACGCTCGACGAGATCCGCAACGACATCACCCGGGAGACGCCGGCGAGCTTCGAGCCCTCGATCGACTACGTGGTGACGAAGATGCCGCGCTTCACCTTCGAGAAATTTGCGGGGGTGGACGACCTGCTCACGACCCAGATGAAGTCGGTGGGCGAGGCGATGGCGATCGGGCGGACTTTCAAGGAGAGCCTGCAGAAGGCGCTGCGCTCGCTCGAGATCGGTCACGCGGGTCTCGAGCCGCCCGACGTGCCGGAAGGAGCGGAGGGACTCGCGCTGCTGTGGAAGTCGATCGACGAACCGCGGCCCGGGCGGCTCTGGGCGATCGCCGAGGCCATGCGCCGCGGTGTGAGTCTGGAGGAGATTCAGCGCCGCTCGTGGATCGATCCCTGGTTCCTGCGAAACCTCGAGCAGATCGTGGAATTTGAGGCGGAACTGTCCGCCGTTCCAGAGGAATATCGCCTGGATCATTTGCTGCCCGCGAAGCGCGCCGGCTTCTCGGACCGGCGCCTGGGGCAGCTCTGGGGCATGGCGGAGGATGCGGTCCGCGCGCTGCGCCACCGGGCCGGAGTGCGCCCGGTCTACAAACGGGTGGACACCTGCGCGGCAGAGTTCGAGGCGCACACGCCGTATCTCTATTCCACCTACGAGCAGGAGTGCGAGGCCCGGCCCACGGACCGGCGCAAGGTGATGATCCTCGGCGGTGGGCCCAACCGCATCGGGCAGGGCATCGAGTTCGACTACTGCTGCGTGCACGCTGCGTTCGCGCTGGCCGATGCCGGCTTCGAAACGCTGATGGTCAACTGCAATCCCGAGACGGTCTCCACCGACTACGACACCAGCGATCGCCTCTATTTCGAGCCTCTGACGCTCGAGGACGTGCTCGAGATCGTCGAAAAGGAGAAGCCCGAGGGGATCATCGTGCAGTTCGGCGGCCAGACGCCGCTGGGTCTCGCCGTGGCTCTCGAGCGGGCCGGCGCGCCGATCCTCGGCACGCCGCCGGACGCCATCGACCGCGCCGAAGACCGCGAGCGTTTCGACGATCTGCTCGAGACGATCGGCCTGCGCCGTCCGCCGGGGGACGTGGCGCGCAGCACGGAGGAGGCTGCCGCGATCGCCGAACGCATCGGCTATCCGGTGTTGGTGCGTCCCTCCTACGTGCTCGGCGGCCGCGCCATGGAGATCGTGTACGACGCCGAGGCGCTCAAGCACTACATGCGGGTCGCGGTGCAGGCGTCTCCCGAGCACCCGGTGCTGGTGGATCGCTTCCTGGCGGATGCCATCGAGGTCGACGTCGATGCCATCGCGGACGGCGAGCGCGTGGTGATCGGCGGCATCATGGAGCACATCGAGCAGGCGGGCGTGCACTCCGGTGACTCGGCCTGCTCCCTGCCGCCCTATTCGCTGCCGCAATCGGTGGTGGAGGAGATCCTCACATCCACGCGCAAACTCGCGATCGAGCTAGGGGTTCTCGGACTGATGAACGTGCAGTACGCGGTCAAGGACGGTGAGCTGTACGTGATCGAGGTGAATCCGCGGGCCTCGCGCACGGTGCCGTTCGTGTCGAAGGCCATCGGCCGGCCGCTGGCCAAGCTGGCGTCACTGGTGATGGTCGGCAAGAGCCTCGAGGAGCTCGGCTTCACGCAAGAGATCGTGCCCGCCCACTACTCGGTGAAGGAAGCCGTCTTCCCCTTTGTGAAGTTCCCGGGCGCCGACACGCTGCTGGGGCCGGAGATGAAGAGCACCGGCGAGGTGATGGGCATCGACTCCGATTTCGGCCGCGCCTATGCCAAGGCCCAGATCGAGGCCGGCAACAGCCTGCCCAGCGAGGGCACCGTGTTGGTCTCGGTGCGTGCCGAAGATCGTGCACAGCTGATCGATTCGATTCGCGAGCTGGCGGAGCGCGGCTTCCAGCTGCTGGCCACCCCGGGCACCGCCGCGGAGTTTCAGGAGCGGGGCATCCCGACCGAGGTGGTCCCCAAGGTGGGGCAGGGCCACCCGGATACGGTCGAGCGCATCGAGGCCGGCGATGTGGCGCTCGTCATCAACACCGTCAGCGAAGACCCGGTCGCCGTGCGCGACTCGGCTTCGATTCGCCGCTCGGCTCTGCTGCGCTCGGTGCCGTACTTCACGACCGTGGCCGGCGCGCGCGCGGCGGTGGGTGCGATCCGGGCCCTGCAGCTGCAGTCGATTGGTGTGCGCGCGCTGCAGGACATCCACGCGTAGGCGGCGCGCCACGGAGGCGGGTCGCAGCCGAGGCATGTCTCAGAGCGTGGCGCGTCCCGGCTGAGAGCTGCCCACCGGCGGCCCTTCTGGGAGCCACAACCTAGCTGGGAGCCACAACCTGGCGTGGTGGCGGCTACCCTCACGGGTCATGCCCGAGAGCCCCTTCCAGCGCGCGCTCGAGGCCGTACTTCGGCCCCTCGAGTTCGCCGCAGCCGACGACTTCGCCCGCCTGGCACGCGTGCGCGACCTGCCGGCGAGCGTCTCCGGCGCCGCGCGCTCGGCATCCGCATTGGCGCTGCCCGCCGACGTGGTGAAGGTGCTCACGCGCGTCGCCGAGGAGTTCGAAGCCGAGCTCGATGCACAAGCCTTGCGCAAGGCCGTCGAGACGGCGCTCGGGACGCTGTGCCCGCTGGCCGAGCCCGCCTGGGCCGAGGCTGCGCTGGCGCGTGGGCCGGAGCACCTGAAGGGCGTCGGGCCCAAGACCGCCCAGGCGCTGCTGCGCCGCGGTCTGGCCAGCATCAGCGATCTGCTCTTCCACCTGCCGGTGCGCTGGGACGACCGGCGCTCGCTCAAGAGCGTGGGTGAGCTGGAGGTGGGCAGCAAGGCGACCTTCGTGGCGCAGGTGCTGGTGGCCGACTTCGTGACGCGCCGCGGCCGTTCCTTCCGGCGCTCGTTCGAGGCGGCGGTGGGCGACGCCAGTGGCAGCGTCACCCTCAAGTGGTTCCGGGGTGGCGAGTCGCTGGCGAAGCAGATCCAGAAGGACGCGTGGCTTCTCGTCACCGGCGACGTCAAGCGCTACCGCTTCTCCAAGGAGATCGTGCATCCGGAAGTCGAGCTGCTGGCCGGACCCGAGGACGCGCAGCCGGCGGATGTGACGGGCTTGCTCAGCGTCGTGCCCGAGTACCCGACACCGGAAGGCCTGAACCCGCGCACGCTGCGGCGTGCGGTGGGGCAGGCGGTGACGCAGTACGCGGATCTGGTGGCTGGGGTCTTCCCTGCGGATGCGAAGCGCGACGCCGGATTGCCAGAGCCCGCGGAAGCGCTGCGTGCGTTGCACCGGCCAGAGGTCGACGCGGATCTGACGGCCCTGTACGAGGGGCGCCATCCAGCCCGCGCGCGACTGGTGCTCGAGGAGCTCTACCCCCTCGAGGTGGGCCTCGCCCTGCGCCGCGCGGAGCAGGGGCGCGAGCCGGGCATCGCGATCGAAGCGCCCTGCGGCGTCGAGGACGATGTGACGAAGCGGCTGCCCTTCGCCTTGACCGGGGCACAGGAGCGCGCGGTGGTGGAGATCCGTGCCGATCTTGCGCGCCCGCATCCGATGAATCGCCTGCTGGAGGGCGATGTCGGCAGCGGCAAGACGGTCGTGGCATTTCTCGCCGCGCTGGCGGTGACCCGCGCCGGTTGCCAGAGCGCCTTGATGGCGCCGACGGAGCTCCTGGCGGAGCAGCACTGCCGCACACTCCAGTCGCTGGCAGCGGCGTGGGGTGATGCCGCGCCACGCATCGCTCTCTTGACAGCGTCCCTGGCGAGAGCCGAGGCGGAGGCCGTGCGCGCCCAGCTCGCGGCCGGCGAAATCGATTGGGTGGTCGGCACCCACGCGTTGCTGCAGGAGAGTGTCGCGTTTCGCCGCCTCGCCTTCGTGGTGGTGGACGAGCAGCACCGCTTCGGGGTGCGACAGCGAGCGGCGCTGGTCGGCAAGGGTGGCGACGGCCTCGCTCCCCACGTGTTGGTGATGACCGCTACGCCGATTCCGCGCACACTCTCGCTCACGGTCTACGGCGACCTCGACCTCACGGTGCTCGACGAGTTGCCGCCCGGCCGCACGCCGGTGGAGACGTTGCTGATGCGCCCCGGCGAGGGGCAGCGGGTGGTGGATCTGCTGCGCGCCGCGGTGGATCGCGGCGAGCAGGCCTACGTGGTGTATCCGCTGGTCGAGGAGTCCGAGAAGGTCGACCTGCGCGCCGCGACGGATTCGCTCGAACGGCTGCGCCGGGCGTTCCCCGATGTCGAGATCGGGCTGGTGCACGGGCGCCTCGATGCGGCGGAGCGAGCCGATGTGATGCAGCGCTTCGTGGCGGGCGAGATCCAGGTGCTCGTCTCCACCACCGTGATCGAGGTGGGCCTCGACGTGTCGAACGCGACCCTCGTGGTGATCGAACACGCCGAGCGCTTCGGCCTGGCGCAGCTGCATCAGCTGCGCGGGCGGGTGGGGCGGGGCGAGCGGCCGGGCACCTGCGTGCTGATGGCGCGCGGGGTGACGGAGGACAGCGAGGCGCGGCTCGCGGCGCTTCTGCGCACCACGGATGGCTTCGAGATCGCGGAGGCGGACCTCGCGATTCGCGGGCCGGGGGAGTTCCTGGGCACGCGCCAGCACGGAAGGCTCCTCGATCTGAAGCTCGCGGATCTGGTGCGCGACGCGCGCTGGGTGGCCCGCGCTCGCGAGGCCGCGTTGGCGACGCTGCGCGCTGACCCGGGGCTCGAGCGCGACGCTGCGCTGCGGCGCCTCGTGGCGGCGCGTTGGGGCGAGCGCCTCGAACTCGCCGGCATTGGCTGAGCGTGAGTGAGCTGCCGAGCTTCACGGCGCGGGCACCGTGGTGGGGAGCGGATCTACAGACCCTGCGCAACTTCGTGCGCCGCCCCCCGCTGCCTGCCGCTGCAGCCGAGACGCGCCGGCTCGTGCTGCATCTCGGTGACGGCGACGCGCTCTCGGCGCTGCTCGAGCGGCCGTCGCACGAGCGGCGCGTTCCGGTGCTGCTGGTCCACGGCCTGGGCGGCTGCGAGGACAGCGCCTACATGCGCGCCAGCGCCCAGGCGCTGCTGGCGCGGGGGCACCCGGTGGTGCGCCTCAATCTGCGCGGTGCCGGGCCATCGAGGGCGCACTGTCGCGACCTGTACCACGCCGGCCGCAGCGAGGACCTGCGCGCGGTCCTGGCGGCGTTGCCCGCGGAGCTCGGCGCCGACGGCGTGGTGATCGTGGGCTTTTCGCTGGGCGGCAATGCCGTCCTGAAGCTTCTCGGCGAAGGTGTCGACGGCGTGCTGGCGGCGGCCAGTGTGTCGGCCCCCATCGATCTGGCCGCCGCCTCGGCCCGCATGCTGGAGCTTCGCAACCGTGTCTACCACGGGTACTTGCTGCGTCGCGTGAAGCGCGACGCTACCGGGGGGCGGGCCGAAGTCAGCCAGGACGAACGCGCCGCGATCCAGGGGGCACGCAGCGTCTTCGCCTTCGACGATGTCTTCGTGGCGCCGCGCAACGGTTGGCGCGACGCTGCCGAGTACTACGCGCTCAACTCTGCCGAGCAGTTTCTGCCGCGCATTCGCACCCGCACGCTGGTCGTGTATGCCCTCGACGACCCGTGGATCCCGGCGCAGGCCTACCGGCGCTTTGCCTGGAGCCGCAACCAGCAGCTGCTGGCGGCGCTCGCTCCGAGCGGCGGACACCTGGGCTTCCACGCCCGCGGTAGCCGTACGCCCTGGCACGATCGCGTGTTGGCGGCGTTCTTGGCCGCACAGGGGCTGTGACCCATGGTTTGCATGAGCTGCGCGGCTCGGTGGAGTGCTGGCGTCGCATGTGGCGAGGTGACGCGAGATGGCGTGAGCGACGTGGGACGCCTCTCGGACGCCGCGAGTGGCCGGCAGCCTTGCGCTTTCGCCATGTCGATCCGACCATGGGCCCGTTCTTCGACAGCGAGTTCTACACCGTGAGCACCTGCCCGCCGCTCGGTTTCGATGCGAACCTGCCCGCCAGGTCGGCAGGGCTCCTGCTGGCTGCGGCCGCCCGGCGACAGCGCCTTCGCCGCGTCTGAGTGGCGAATCGCAGGCGTCACATGCCGCTGGCGCTCGCGGCCTGGGTGCTTGCGGCGACGGGCGGCTGCGCAGCGCCCGAGCCGACCGCTCCGAACCTGCTGCTGATCGTTGTGGACACGCTGCGCGCCGACCACCTCGCGCCCTACGGCTACGGCGCCGCCGAGACGCCGCGCCTGGCGCGGCTCGCGCAGGAGGGAGCGCGCGTAGAGACCGCATACGCGCCGACCGCAACCACCGGGCCGACCCATGCGGGTCTCTTCACCGGAAGGTTTCCGCGCAGCGTGGGGGTGCGTCGCAACGCCGTGCCGCTGGCCGAGGATCACGCAACCCTGGCTGAGATTCTCTCCGCTGCCGGCTGGGACGCGGCCGCTGTGGTGAGCTCCTTCCCGCTCCACCGCAGGTTCGGCTTTGCTCAAGGGTTTGGCGCGTACGACGACGAGTTCGACCCGAAGCTCGCCAGCGTGCGGCACACGCGCTACGCGGGTCATGCCGTGCCCGAGGGCTTCGATCGGCGTGCTGACGCCACCACCGACCGCGCGCTGGCCTGGCTCGCGAGCCGCGAACGGCAGCGGCGCCCGTTCTTCTTCTTCGTGCACTATTTCGATCCGCACGAGCCGTATGTGGCGCCGATGCCCTACCAGCGGCGCTTCTCCGTCGGAGCGAATGCGACGCTGCGCGAGCAGGCGGCTGCGCTCTACGACGCCGAGGTGGCGTTTACCGACGCCGAGATCGGGCGGCTGCTCGACGGGCTCGCCGCGGCCGGCTTCGCGGAGAATACCTTCGTGGTGCTGACGGCGGACCACGGCGAGGGGCTCTTTCAGCACGGCCATCTCTTCCACGACGTGCATCTCTACGAGGAAGCCGTGCGCGTGCCGCTGCTGCTGCGCGGGCCGGGCCTCGCGCGCGGGCTGCTGGTCGAGGGGCCGGTGACGTTGCTGGATCTGTTGCCGACGCTGCTCGATCTCCTGGACGTGAGGCAGCCCGCCGAAGCCCTGCCGGGTCGCAGCTTCGCTGCGGTGCTGCGCGGCGAGGGCGGCATCGACGCCGAGCGCGGCATCGTGCTCGAGCGGCGCGAGTTCAGCGCGGAGCGCGTCGGCAAGCTGTCCGTGAAGGGTGAGCAGCTGGCGCTGCGCCGCGGCCGTTGGAAGTACATCGAGACGCCCGAGGAGCAGCGTCGCGAGCTCTACGACCTGTACGAAGACCCCGGGGAGCGCACCGATCTGCACGAGAGCCGGCCCGCCGTCGCGCGGAAACTCGCCGAGGAGCTGGCGCGCTGGCGTGCCGCGACGCCCGCCGCCGCTGCCGCGGGCCCGGTCAGCCCGGAGGACCGCAAGCGCCTGGAAGCGCTCGGTTACGCGGATTGAAGAGTGCTCCGGCATCAAGCGCTGTCCGCGACCCGCCGAGGGGCTTGCTTGACGGTCGGAGACGTCTCGTCTAAACAGGTGCCCATGGCGATTGTGCGTGACATGCTTTCGAGCCTTCTCGGCGCTCTGCTGCTTAGCAGGGCGGGAGAGGGTTCCTGCGCCATTCGCTAGAACCCAACCCTCTCCCGCCGCGTCCGGTCGGAGAGGGTTTCGTGTATCTGGGGATCGCCCCGCCACAGCTCGCTCCACATGCCGGCCCGGCAACAGGAGTGAGCCATGTCGGACAAGGTCCACATCTTCGATACGACCCTGCGTGACGGGGAGCAGACGGCGGGCGTCTGCTTCAGCGAGCGCGACAAGATCGACATTGCGACCCGTCTCGACGCTCTGCGGGTCGATGTGATCGAGGCGGGCTTCCCGGCCGCCTCGGCCGCCGAGGTGCGCAGTGTGGCGGCGGTTGCGCGCAGCGTGCGCGACGCGACGGTCTGCGCGCTCGCGAGAGCGGTGGCGACGGACATCGACGCCGCCGCCGAAGCGCTGCGAGACGCCCGGCGTCCCCGCATCCACGTCTTCGTGAACGCCAGTGACGTCCAGCTCGCGCAGCAGCTGGGCAAGGAGCGCGACGAGGTGCTGGGCATTGCCGAGTACGCCGTGCGGCGCGCCCGCAACTTCACCGACGACGTGGAGTTCAGCCCGATGGATGCCACGCGTGCGGACCCGAAGTTCGTGGCGCAGATCGTGCGGGTGGCACTGGCGGCCGGAGCGCGCACCATCAACCTGCCCGACACGGTGGGCTTCGCGCTGCCGAGCCGCTGTGCGGAGCTCTTCGCCCAGGTGCAGCGCGACGTGCCCGAGGTCGAGGAAGCGGTGCTCTCGTTCCACGGCCAGGACGACCTCGGCTTCGCCACCGCCAACGCCATCGCCGCGGTGAGCGCGGGGGCGCGGCAGCTGGAAGTGGTCGTGAACGGCATCGGCGAGCGCGCGGGCAACACGGCCTTCGAAGAAGTCGTGATGGCGCTCGGTATCCACGGCGACTCGCTCGGCGTGCACACGGACGTCGATCCGTCGGGGATCGTGCCGCTCTCGCGGCTGGTCGAGGAGCGCAGCGGCGTGTCGGTGCCGCCCAACAAGGCGGTGGTCGGTGGCAACGCCTTCCGCCATGCGTCGGGTATCCACCAGGACGGCGTTCTCAAGTTCCGCGAAAATTACGAGGTGATCGACCCGGCTGCCATTGGCCACGCGCGTGGCAGTGAGATCGTGCTGGGCAAGCTCTCGGGGCGCGCAGGATTCGCGGCGCGGGTCCGGGCGCTGGGTGTCTCGGTTCCCACGGATGGGCTCGAGGGGGCATTCGAGCGCTTTCAGGCGTTGGCGAACGAGAAGCGCGTGGTCGACGACGACGATCTGCGCGAGCTATTTGCCGTCGGCGCCTAGGCTCAGCTCTTCGTGCAGATGGCCAGCAGGTCGAGGCAGCGGGCGTCCGCCGGGCCGACGGGGAAGTCTCTCCACGTCGCGTCCGGCGCCCCGTCGCTGCGCGCGGTGTCGCGCCGCACCAGCAGAGCGAAGCGCGCGAAGAGCCACTCGACGAGTTTTCGCGGCAGCCGGTTGCGCAGGCCCAGGGGGTCGAGCCGCATGATGCGGCGGATCCGTGCCGAGCGCGCCGCCAGATAGGCGTGCACGGGCTCGCTGGCCCCGATGCCGTGCATGGCGACCTGCCCAAAGTGCGAGCGCAGCGTCTCACCGAGCTCCTCCGCGTGGTACTCGTGCACGTGATAGGGGTTCACGCCGTCGGACAGCAGGATGTTGGGGGTGGTGATGAGTGCGGTGCCGCCGGGTGTCAGCAGCCTGGCGATCGCCTCCAGGTAGCGCGTCGCATCCTCCAGGTGTTCGATCACTTGAAAGCTCACGATCAGCTCGAAGCTCTCGGCCCGCAGTGGGATGCCGTGTAGATCGGCGCGTACGAAGCTGGCTGCCCCGCGGTTGGCGGCATCCGGGCGAATCCGATCGAGGCCGACCAGCGGCGTGCGGCGCGCCGCCAGGGCCGCGGTGCCGTAGCCCGAGCCGCAGCCCAGGTCGAGCGTGCGGCCGGCGGGCAGACGTGCCTCGGCGATCTTGTAGGCCGCCTCGTGGCGGGCCAGGTCGACGCTGAAGAGCGCGGCGCCGGCGTGCAGCCGCTCGCCCGTGAAGGCGACTCCGTCGCTCATGCCGGCTTCTCCAGGGTCTTCTCGAGCGCCTCGCGGGTGAACTCCCTGGCGAAGAGAAGTCCCATGGCGGCGCGCAACGCGATCAGCCCCGCGGACAGTATCAGCGACACCGCGAGCAGGGTTTCCGGGGGCGCCGTGTCCCGGAAGATCGCGATCGCCGCCACTTGGCCGGGGCCGAGTCCCGAGACCGCGATCGGGATCGCGCCGATCAGCGCCAGCGCCATCACGCCTCCAACCAGCAGGCCCGGCGCGACGCTCACCTCGAAGGCCGCGAAGGCCGCGGCCGCAACGCCGATGAAGCAGAGGCTGAAGATGAAGCGCAGTGCCGCGAGCCGAAGCAGCTGGTGCAGCGATGCGTGTCGCAGCGCATCGAAGATGGTGAGCGATCGCAGGCGTTCGAGGGGGCCGAGGGAGCCCGGGAAGCGCAGCAGGGCGAAGCCGCCGAGCCCCGTCAGCGCCCCCAGCGCGACGAGCCCGCCGTGCAACGCCAACGCGTTCGACTGTCCGAGCAGCCCCAGGGCGCCGAGACTCAGCACCACCGCCAGATCGGTGAAGGCGATCAGGATCACCACTCCCGCCGCCCTGCCCATGCCGAGCTCGGCCCGGCGCGCCAGCAGCAGGGTGAGGGCAGCGCCGCCGAGCGCGTAGTTGACGATCGCCAGCAGGTAGCTCGCCGATTTGATGCGCGCCGCGGTCCAGGCGCCGAAGGACTCCGGGCGGCGATCCAGCAGGCCCAGGATCGACGCGGACTCGAGCAGCAGGGTCATGACGCCGTAAAGCGCCAGCGCTGGGAGCAGAATCCAGAAGACGCGTGGTGTGAGCGCCGCGGCCACCGCACCCATGTCGAAGCGCGTCGCGACCCAGCCGAGGCTGCCCGCGGTGACGACGACGGGGAGGGCGCGCTGCAGGAAGCGTCGTGTGGTCGTCACGCCGGGGTCCTAGCGCAACCGCTGCAGCCAGACACGCCGCTCCGCCAGGGGGGGATCCAGCCGAAAGCCGGGCAGCGGTGAGCCCGGGCGCTCCCGCCCGCACGAGCCGGCGGCGAGGATTGCGCGGGACGGGTTGCTGTGCAGCGATCGCGCGGCGAGGGCATGCAGGATCAGGATCGCCCACGCGGCGCGGCGAGTCGAGGTGGCTTCGCTACCGTTGTGCGCGATGAGCCAGCGCGCCGCCGCGCAGAGCCGCGAGGCCCTCTTGGTGGCCGGCCTCGTGCTTGCGCCTCTGCTGCCCTTCCTCGGCAAGGCATTCTCCATCGACACGCCGGTCTTCGTGGCCGTGGCTCGCCAGATCGTGGCAGCGCCCCTCGACCCGTTTGGCTTCGAGATGTTCTGGGACGAGACGTCGCTGGCAGCGGCGGTCTTCAATCGCAACCCGCCGCTGCTGTCCTACTGGCTGGCGCCCTGGCTGGCGCTCTTCGGCGAGCACGAGTGGCTGTTGCACGCCGCCACGCTGGTGTTTCCGCTCGTCGCGGCGTTGGCCTTCCTGGGCATCGCTCGTCGGCTGTGCGGTGCGGGTGTGGCGCCCGCGGTGCTCCTCGTCACGAGCCCCGCTTTCGTCGTGCTCGCGACCACGCTGTTGCTCGACGTCCCGGTGCTGGCGTGCATGCTGCTGGCGGTCTACGCGCTGCTGCGCGGCTCCGACGCAGGGGCCGCGCGCTGGCAGTGGGGCGCCGGCGCGGCCGTGGCCGCTGCGGGCTTGATGAAGTACGTGGGCTTCTCGGCCGCGCCGCTGGTTGGCGCGGGTGCACTCTTGCTCTGCGAGCGGCGCGGCGTGGCCTTCGCCCGGGTGATGCTGCCCCCCCTTCTCGTCTGGTCGGGCTGGGCGCTGTGGACGCAGCAGCTCTACGGCGCAGTGCACTTTTTCGGCTCGACGGATGTCGTCGCCCAGCGCAGCTACGCCATGCCGCTCTTCGGCAATCAGGCCACCAGCGCTTTCATCTGGTATGGCGGTGCGCTGGTATTCCCGGTTGTGCTCTGGGCGAGGACTTTGCTGCGCGCTGGCCGCGGCCTCGAAGTGGCGCTGTTGGCGCTTGGCGTCGGAGCCGCGGCGGTCGTCTTCCTCGTGACGGACGGCGAACCGGCCCGGCGTCACGCGATCGATCTCGGACACACGGTGCTGGCGATTGTATGCTGCGCCGGCGGAGCCTTTCTGTGGCTCGCTGTGTTGCGGCCGCGCGAAGCCCTCGCGACGCCCGAGGACGCCTTCCTGTCGCTCTGGCTCGGTGGGCTACTCGTCTTCAGCCTGTTCGTGAACTGGCACATCAACGCAGCGGACGCGTTGCTGGCGGCGCCGCCGGCGCTCCTGCTGTGGTTCCGGCGTCCGGAGCTGCGCCCCAGCGCTGCCTGGGTGCGTGGTTGCGTCGTCGGAATGCTGCTGCTCTCGATCGGGCTCGCGGTGGCGGACACGATCCAGGCGAACTTCTATCGAAGTGTGGCCCGTCGCATCGTCGAGGAGATCGGCGATGCTCCCGGCGCGCGTTGGTTCGTCGGCAACTGGGGATTTCAGCATTACCTGGTCGAGCGGGGCTTTCGCCCGGTGCTGCCTATTGCACTGGGGGAGAGTCGGCTGGCGGAGGGCGACTGGCTCGCCGCGCCGCGCAACGTGGCGCAACAGGAGATCGGTGTTCACCAGCAGCTCTACGAAGTGGTTGAGACCGGGAGCTTCGAGCGTGCGGGCGACTGGCCCCTGCGCACCACCAACCCCGATGCGGGCGCCGGCTTCTACAGTCACCGCTTGGGTTACACGCCCTTCGCCTGGAGCCGACGGGCGTTCGAGACGGTGCAGCTCGGGCGCGTGGTCGCGGTGAAGGCGCCGGTTCCGGGCGTTCCTTGAGTGCGACACCGGAGGCGCATCCTGGCGATCGCCTGAGCCGCGAGCTGCGTCTGTCCGATGCCACGTGGCTGGTGGTCTCCGGAGTGATCGGATCCGGCATCTTCCTGACACCGGCAGCGATCGCCGGTCAGCTGCCGCATCCCGGAGCGATCCTGGCGGTCTGGGCGCTGGGCGGGCTGCTCTCTCTGGCGGGGGCGTTGGCCAACGCCGAGCTCGGCGCCATGTACCCGCGCGCCGGCGGTGACTACGTGTACCTGCGCGAGGCGTTCCATCCGCTGGCGGGCTTCCTGGTCGGCTGGCTGACGTTCTTCGTGATCTATGCCGGCACGGTTGCCACCCTGGCCGCCGGCTTCGCGGCCGCGCTCGGCACCTTCGTTGTCATCGATTCGACCCAGGCGCTGCTGTTGGCGATTGCGTTGGTCTGGCTGATCTCGGCGCTGAACTACGTCGGTGTGCGCTGGGGGGCACTCGCGAACAACATCACTGCCGTGATCAAGGTGACGGCGCTGGCGGGCTTCGCCTGCCTGGCGCCGATTCTCGGGGAGGGTCGGGGTGAGAATCTGCTGCCGCTGGTCCGTGGGCTCGGCGATCTCGACCTCGGGGCGTTGGGGCTGGCGCTTTCTCCGGTGCTCTTCAGCTACCTGGGCTGGAACTCCAGCGTCTACGTGGCCAGCGAGATTCGCGACCCCTCGCGCAACGTGCCCCGCTCGCTGTTCCTCGGTGTGGCGCTGTGCACCGCGTTGTACCTGCTGGTGAACGTCGCCTACCTCTACGCGCTGCCGTTGGCCGAGCTGCAGGGGGCGCCGAACGCCGGCGAGGCCGCCGCCCGCGCCCTCTTCGGCGAGGTGTCGGGGGGGCTGGTCGGGGCGTTCGTGCTGGCTTCGATCCTCGGTACGCTCAACGCCACGGTGCTGGTGGGGCCGCGCATTGCCTACGCCATGGCATTGGATGGGCTCTTCTTCCGCGGCGGGGAGCGGGCACACCGGACCTATCGGACGCCGAGCGTCGCGATTGCGGTCCAGGCGGCCACGGCCAGCGCGATCCTCTTGCTGCTCGGCAGCTTCGAACGAGCGCTCGACTACACCACGTTCGCGATCCTGTTGGCCACCCTCGCCGACGTGGCGGCGCTGTATCGCCTGCGCCGCAGCCAGCCCGATCGGGTGCGCCCCTATCGCGCCTGGGGCTACCCGTGGGTTCCCGCCCTCTACTGTGTGGCCAGCGCGTTCGTCGCTGCCGTGCTGCTCTGGGAGCGGCCGGTGGAGTGCCTGGTGGGCCTGGGCCTGCTCGGCGCCGGGCTCCCCTTCTACGCCGCGTTCAGCCGTCGGCTCCGCTGAGGCCCTGCCGGGAGGGGTGCGCCAGGCCAATTTCTCCAATAACTTTGGGCGATTACGAGGGGTCCCGTGATGAGCGGCGAAGTGCGTCACGACTTCGACAAACTGAATAGACTGCCGCCCTATGTGCTGGCGGAAGTCATCGAGCTGATGAAAACGGCTCGCCGCGCGGGTGAGGACATCATCGATCTCGGCATGGGCAACCCCGACATGCCGACGCCGCCGCACGTGGTCGAGAAGATCTGCGAGGCGGCTCGCGATCCGCGCAACCATCGCTATTCGTCATCGCGTGGCATACCGAACCTGCGCGCGGCGATCACCGAATGGTATCAGCGGCGTCACGCCGTCTCTCTCGATCCGGAAGCCGAAGCCATCGCGGTGATCGGTGCCAAGGAGGGGCTGTCGCACTTCGTGTTGATGACCGTTGGGCCCGGCGACGTGGTGCTGTGTCCCGACCCGGCGTATCCGATCCACCAATACTCGGTGATCATCGCCGGCGGCGACTTGCGTCACGTGCCGCTCACCCACGACACGGACTTCATCGCGAACCTCGAGCAGGCGATGGAGCGCACCTGGCCCAAGCCGAAGCTGCTGATCCTGTCGTTCCCGCACAACCCCACCACCACCGTCGTCGATCGCGCCTTTTTCGAGCGCATCGTCGCGTTCGCGCGCGAGCACGACCTGATGGTGATTCACGACTTCGCGTACGCGGAGATCTGCTTCGACGGCTACACGGCGCCGAGCATCCTCGAGGTGCCCGGCGCGAAGGACGTGGCCATCGAGTTCGTGTCACTCTCGAAGAGCCACTCCATGGCGGGTTGGCGGGTGGGGTTCGCCTGCGGCAACTCCGACATGATCCACGCTCTCGGGCGCATCAAGAGCTACCTCGACTACGGCATGCCCCAGGCGATCCAGATCGGCGCGATCGTGGCGCTGCGCGGGCCGCAGGACGTGGTGGAGCAAAACAAAGAGGAATACCGGCGGCGCCGCGACACTTTGATCGATGCGCTCGGCAAGCCCGGCGAGGGCTGCTGGAAGATCGAGAAGCCGCTCGGCACCATGTTCGTCTGGGCGCCGATTCCGGAGCCGCTGCAGGAGCTGGGCTCGCTCGAGTTCTCGAAACGCCTGCTGCTGGAAGCCAAGGTGGCAGTGTCCCCGGGCGTCGGCTTCGGCGCGAACGGTGAGGGCTACGTGCGGTTTTCGCTGATCGAGAACCGCCACCGCATTCGACAGGCGGTGCGCGGCATCCGGAGCTTTCTGCGCGATGCGGGGGTGGGGGCGTGAGCGGAGTGTCCGACAAGCGACCGATCGGCGTCGGGTTGATCGGCTTCGGCACGATCGGGACCGGCGTCGCCAAGGTCCTGTCCCAGAACGCCGACGTGATCGAGCAGCGGCTCGGCGCGCCGTTGCGTCTGGTTCGCGTCGCCGATCTCGACACGGAGAGCGACCGCGGCTTCGATCTGGGTGACATCCGCTTCGATGCGGACTCGGAAGGGCTCGTCGCCGACCCGCAGGTCGACATCGTGGTGGAGCTCATCGGGGGCTACGACGTGGCGCGTCGCCTGATCCTGCGCTCGATCGAGAACGGCAAGCACGTGGTCACGGCGAACAAGGCCCTGCTCGCGCTGCACGGGGCCGAGATTTTCGCGAAGGCGGCCGAGAGCGGCGTGGATGTGGCCTTCGAAGCCAGCGTTGCGGGTGGCATTCCGATTCTGCGTTCGCTGCGCGAAGGGCTCGCGGCCAATCACATCGATGCGCTCTACGGGATTCTCAATGGCACCAGCAACTACGTGCTGTCGGAGATGGAGAGCACCGGCGAAGACTTCGAAGTGGTGCTGAAGCGCGCCCAGGAGCTGGGCTACGCCGAGGCGGATCCGACCTTCGATGTCGAGGGCGTCGATGCCGCTCACAAGCTCACTCTGTTGGCAGCCATGGCCTTCGGTGCGGAGCTGACCTTCAAGCAGGTGCCCACCGAGGGCATCGTCGGGCTCACGCCGGACGACTTCGAGGCCGCCCAGGAATTCGGCTTTCGCATCAAGCTGCTCGGCATCGCCAAGGCCCGGCGCGAGGGGGGCAGCGAGCGCATCGAGGTGCGCGTGCACCCCACTCTGGTGCCGATCGACAGCTTGTTGGCGCGGGTCGACGGCGCGATGAATGCGGTGGCGGTGATCGGCGACGCCGTCGGCGAGACGCTCTTCTACGGCGCCGGTGCCGGCGAGATGCCCACGGCGAGCGCCGTGGTCGCCGACCTGATGGAGATCGCCCGGGAGATCGGCCGCGGCGGTGCTGGCCGGGTGGCGCCGCTGTCCTACATGCCCGAGGTGCTCGCGCCGAAGCCTCTGGTGCCCCTCGGCGAGCTCGTGGGAAGCTTCTACCTGCGCTTCACCGCGTTGGACTGTCCCGGCGTGCTGGGACATCTCGCCGGTGAACTCGGAGAGCACGGCATCGGCATCCGGTCCGTGCTGCAAAAGGGCCGCGGAGATTCCGCCGCATCCGTGCCGGTCATCGTGTTTACGCATCCGGCGCCGGAGTCGGCCGTTCGCGCGGCCCTCGAGCGGATCGACGAGCTTGCCGATGTGACGGCACCGACCCGCGTGTTGCGGATCGAGGAGGAGCTCTGATGAGCGACGCCAAGCCTGTCTATCGCGCGCATTTTCGCAGCATTGCCGATCACAGCGAGACGTACCCCCTGGACGAGATCGTCTACAAATCCCGGGATGGGCACCTGCTCGAGGTGCATCACGACATGGCCGAGCTCGCCAAGCTCTCGGCCGCCGCTTGGAAGGCTCTGTTCCGCGACCGGGCGCACTCCACCGAGTGGCCCTACGGCAGCGGTGTGTGGGGCAAGAAGGAGTGGGTGCTGCCGGAGGTCGAGCCCGAGAACGTGGTCTCCATGTACGAGGGCAACACGAACCTCTTCTGGGCCCAGCGGTACGGCGCGGAGCTCGGCCTCGAGGACCTCTGGATCAAGCAATGCGGCAACAGCCACACCGGCTCCTTCAAGGACCTGGGCATGACCGTGTTGGTCTCGATGGTGAAGGAGATGATCGCGCGCGGGCGCGAGATCCCGGCAGTGGCGTGCGCTTCCACCGGCGATACGTCGGCGGCGCTCTCGGCTTACGCGGCGGCGGCGAACATCCCGGCGGTGGTCTTTCTGCCGCGGGGCAAAGTCTCGGTGGCCCAGCTGATCCAGCCCGTCGCCAATGGGGCCATCGTCTTCGCCCTCGACACCGACTTCGACGGCTGCATGGAGATCGTGAAGGAGATCTCGGAAAAGGACGGCATCTACCTGGCCAACTCGATGAACAGTCTACGCATCGAGGGGCAGAAGACCGTCGGCGTCGAGATCATCGAGCAGCTCGACTGGGAGGTGCCGGACTGGATCGTGATTCCCGGAGGCAACCTGGGAAATGTCTCCGCGCTGGCCAAGGGCCTCGACCTCTGTCTCGAGCTCGGGCTCATCGAACGCAAGCCGCGCATCGTGTGCGCCCAGGCGGAGGCGGCGAACCCCCTCTATCTCGCCTACCAGCGCAACTTCGAGGTCTTTGAGCCGATCCATGCCCGGCCGACGCTGGCGTCTGCGATCCAGATCGGGAACCCGGTGTCGATCCAGAAGGCCATCGACGCGATCCAGCGCTACGACGGCATCGTCGAACAGGCCAGCGAGGCGGAGCTCGCGGATGCCTGCGGTCGCGCCGATCGCACGGGTCTGTTCAACTGCCCGCATACCGGTGTCGCCTTGGCGGCGATGGAGAAGCTCTTCGCCCGCGGCGTGATCCGTCCGAGCGATCGCGTGGTGGTGATCTCCACTGCCCACGGCTTGAAGTTCGTCGACTTCAAGGTGAAGTATCACCAGATGCAGCTCGAGGGCATGGAGGCAGCCTACGCCAATCCGCCCATCGAGCTCGCGCCCGACTACGCTCTGGTCCGCGGCGCGATGTTGCGCGAGATCGAGCAGCGCTTCGGGGCCTAGCCGCAGCCCCTGCTAGACTCCTCCCGTGTTCACGGGAATCGTCGAGACCGTCGGGCGCGTCGCGGAGGGCGCTCCGCAGGGCAGCCTCACCCGCTTCGCAATCGAGGCGTCGGCGGTCACAGAAGGCCTGCGCATCGGCGATTCGGTTGCCGTCAACGGCGTATGTCTGACCGCTGTTGCGGTCGAGCCGGAACGGCTGGCGTTCGAGGCGGTGAAGGAGACCCTCGAGCGCACGTCTCTGGGAGCGCTCGCCGTCGGCTCGCCGGTGAATCTCGAGCGCGCCATGCGCGCCGACGGCCGACTGGACGGCCACATCGTGCAGGGCCACGTGGATGGCGTGGGGATCGTCCGTGCCCTCGAACGCGCGGGCGACGACGTGCGCTTCGTGGTGGGCTGTGATGCCGACGTGGCCCAATACCTCGTGCCGAAGGGCTCGGTGGCCATCGACGGTGTATCCCTCACGGTCGTGCAAGCGTACGACGACGGCTTTGACGTCGCGCTGATTCCGCACACCCTCGAGGTGACGACCCTGGGCTCGCGTCAGCCGGGTGACGCCGTGAACCTCGAGGTGGATGTGCTGGGGAAGTACCTGAAGAGGTATCTCGAGCGCCTCGCCCCCGGGCCCGGGGAGGGCGGTGCATGAAGCGTGCGCTGGCAGTGACGAGCTCCCTGGCGACGACCCTGGCGCGTCTGGGGTCCGGCGCCCAGGTGGCACAGCGCGGACGACGTCCCGCCCAGCTGCTCGAGCTGTACGAATTCGAAGCCTGCCCCTTCTGTCGCAAGGCGCGCGAGGCGCTTTCGATCCTCGATCTCGACGCCTTGATTCGTCCGTGTCCCAAAGGGGGGCCGAATTATCGCGAAGAGGTCAAGGCCCGGGGTGGCAAGGCGATGTTTCCCTACCTCGTCGATCCGAATACCGGCCAGGAGATGTACGAGTCGGACGACATCGTCGCGTACCTCTTCGCGCAGTACGGCGAAGGAGAGGCGCCCCGGCTCTTGCGCCCCGGCGCGCTGAACGACGCGACCGCGATGCTGGCCTCGCTCTGGCGTCCGGCCGCTGGCGCCCGTTATCGGCAGGCGCGGCGAGCGGAACGGCCCCTCGAGCTCTGGAGCTATGAGGCGTCTCCCTTCTGCCGACTGGTGCGTGAGAAGCTCTCCAGCCTGGAGCTCTCCTACCGGCTGCACAATGTCGCCAAGGGCGGCCAGTGCCGCGACGCCTTCGTGTCGCGCTCCGGCAGGATGCAGGTTCCGTATCTCGTCGATCCCAATACGGGCCGCGAGATGTTCGAGTCCGCCGACATCACGCGCTACCTGGAAGAGACGTATGCCGTTGCGAGTTGACGCCGCGGCATGAGTCGCGCCGTGGCAGGCGATGAGGTCGGTGAACAGCCGGCGCTCTTCGTGTCGGCCGAGATGGACGATGTCGAGGTGTGGGCGGTCGCCGGGGGTACGGCGGTGGTCTTTTCGGCGCCTGCGCCGGACCGCGATCAGAACCAGGATGCCGCCGCCGTGGTTCGCATCGACGACGACACAGCGCTGCTGGCCGTGGCCGACGGCGTAGGCGGCGAGCGCGGCGGCGCGCGTGCAGCCGAATTGGCCGTGACGACCCTGGCGTTGTCCGTGACCCGGCGGCAGGCGAATGCCTCTTTGCGCGGCGCGGTGCTCGACGGCTTCGAGGCGGCGAACCGTGCGGTGCGGGACAGCGCCGGCAGTGGCATGACAACCCTTGCCGCGCTCACGGTCGAACGCCGCAGTGTGCGGCCGTATCACGTGGGCGATTCGGCCGTCCTGCTCTTCGGCCAACGCGGCAGGCTCAAGCTGCAGACGGTGTCACATTCGCCGGTGGGCTTTGCCCTCGAGGCCGGCATCCTCGACGAGGAAGAGGCCATGCACCACGCGGATCGGCACGTGGTGTCGAATGTGCTGGGATCTCCCGATATGCGCATCGAGATCGGTGCGGCGCGTCGGCTCGCGCCGCACGACACCGCCGTGGTGGCGAGCGATGGTCTCTTCGACAATATGCACACGGAGGAGATCGTGGAGATGGCGCGCACGGGAACGCCGTCGGAGGCGGCGTCCCGATTGGTGGACACGGCGCGCCGCCGGATGCAGCAGGACGGGGCCGACAGGCCTTCGAAGCCGGACGATCTGACCCTGGTGTTATTCCGCCCATCTCGCGGCTAGCAGCGCTGCGTCCGGGTCACGCCGCTGACGCTCGCCATCCGCCACGCCGATCGGAGTACGGCGAACGGCCGAGGGGGCAGCGCCGGCAGGCCTCTATGCCCGCGCTCGGGCGTTGGCGTGTCTGACGGGCCTCGTCGACGCTCCCGCGATCGCGGTGGATGTCCGCTGGACTTCGGCTGGTCAGGTCAGCTGGTCGATCAGCAGCGTGCCGATCCCGAGGAAGGAGAAGAAGCCGAAAACGTCCGTGAAGGTCGTGACGATGACGCCAGCACCCAGCGCCGGATCCTGGTGCACGGCCTTCAGCAGCAGCGGCACGGCGGCGCCCATCAGGCCCGCGACAGCCATCGTGACCACCATGGACAGGAAGAGCGCGAGGCCCATGGCCGGGTTCCCGACCGTCGCGTAGGCGATGCCCGCGCTCACGACGCCGGTGATGCTGCCCATCACGAGCCCGACGGCGAGCTCCTTCAGCGCCGCGCGCACCCCGCTCGAGAACTCGATCTCGCCGAGCGCGATGGCGCGTGTAATCACCGTGAGCGCCTGCACGCCGCCGTTGCCGCCCATGCCGGCGACCACGGGCATGAAGATGGCGAGGGCCACCACCTGCTCGAGGGTGCGCTCGAAGAGACCCACCACCCAGGCGGCGAGGAACGCGGTGCCCAGGTTCACCAGCATCCACGGCAGACGCTTGCGCACCGACGTATGCGCCGGGCTGAACACGCGGTCGGCTTCCGAGAGGCCGGCCAGGTGGTACATATCCTCGGTGGCCTCTTCGGTGATGACATCGATCACGTCGTCGACGGTGATGACGCCGAGCATGCGGCCGTCGACATCCGTCACCGGCACCGCGAGCAGGTCGTAGCGCGCCACGATCTGCGCCACCTCTTCCTGGTCCGAGTCCGGCGTCACGCTGACGGGATCGGGAATCATCAGGTCCTGGATACGGCGCGCCGGCGGAGCCGAGACCAGCCGGCGAATGGGCACGACGCCGCGCAGTGCGCGTTGGTCGTCGACCACGTAGAGATAGAGGATCGACTCGTCGTCGTCGGCACGAGCGCGCAGCGACTCGATCGCCTCCTGTGAGGTCATCTTCTCGTCGAGGGATGCAAAGCGTGTCTGCATCACGCGGCCCGCGCTCGACTCGGGATAGAGCTCGGCCTTCTCGAGCTCGGAGCGCAGAGTCTCCGGCAGGCCGCCGACCACCGCGGCGCGGCGCTCCTCAGGAATCCACTCGACCATCTCGAGCAGATCGTCGATCTCGAGACGCTTGAGCACGCCGGCCAGGCGCTCGTCGCTCACCGCATTGAAGATCTCGGGCAGCATCTCCGAGGGCAGCGCGCGCAGCACGCGTGCGGCGCGCCGCTGACGGAACAGCAAGTCGACGACGGTCGCGACTTCCTCGTGGGTGAGGCCGGAGAAGAGGGGGGCGATGTCGGCCGGCGCCATGCGGGCCAGCAGGCGTTCAGCGCGCGCGTGCACGCCGCTGGCGAGCAGGCGGCGCAGGATCCGCGTGGTGACCTGAGGTGTGGCCATTCTGGAAGCCCCGGTTCCGATCGCCGGGGCCTCGCGCGGAGAGCTCAGGCGGTCGGGAATCGACTTGGCCGGCCGAGCGTGTGCCCGGACGGCGGCGCTTTGTGTGTGTCGTCTCGACTCATGTGTTGAATCAAACTTTCTACCTCAGTTTCGGTTGCCACGCTAATTGGCTGAAGCCGGCGATTCCGCTTGGGTTCTGGGGGGGGGGCCGGACCCGGCCGCTCTTGCCGACAGGCCGAGCGGGGTTTTTTGGCCACGTACGCGGCAGGCGTAAAGCTGTGTCTGCTTCGGCCCGATGAGGCCTACGGCTGGTCTGACTTTCGCACCCCCCCGAGTGAGGAAACGTCGTGCAGCGAACTTCCATCGGCCTCTGGGCTGGGCTGTGCGTGGTCGCGACTCTCGGCCCGGCGGTTGCCGGAGCGACCGACTCCTTGGCGCTCGGCCGTGCGCGACCGGTCGAGGATCGGCGGGTGGTGAGCGAGCGCGAGTGGGCCTTCGAGCTCGTTCGCGTGCTGGGTCTCGAACGCACGCTGCCGCCCGAAGCCCGGCCGGCTGACGTCTACGCCCTGCTGTGCGCGGACCGCGCCGAGCGCGACTTCGGCCCCGGCGGCCGCGAGCTCAAGGAGGGGGCGGCTTTTCGCGTCGCCGTCGTCCCGGATCGTCCCCGCGCGGCCAAGGAGCCGGTGCGCGTCGTCGTACACGTCCCTGCCACCGCGCTCTATCAGCTGAGCGTCGAGGGCTCCGGCTTGCAGCGCTGGGTGATCGACGGCGAGCCGGTGGGTCATCTCGACCTCTCGTCGCTGGGCGTGGCGCAGGCCGGCGCCGTGGTGCCGCTGCGCGAGGGCGCCCACGAGATCTCCGGCCATTTCGCTGGCTCCGCGCACGCCGATCGCATCGAGCTGGTCGCCTATCGTCCGCTCTGTATTGCGCCGGTCGACGGCTGGCACGGTGAGCGGGCGCTGCGCCACGGTGCATTCTCCCGCACCCTCGTGCGCACCTTCGATCTGGATCGACGGCTGCCGATCCTCGAAGATGAGAGCCAGCAGATCGAGGCGGAGCGCTACGACGCGGTCACCGCGGGCGGCAGCCGCACACAGCGGCGTCTCGATACTCCGGCATCCGCCGGCAGCTGGGCCGCCGCCGAGGAGAGCCCGGCCGAGTTCACCTGGTCGATCGAGCTCGACAGGCCTCGGGTGGTGACGCTGCGTGCGCGCACCTACGGCGTGCAGCAGCAAATCTGGTCCGTCGACGGGCGCTACCGGGTGACCGTGGCGCCCGAGGCACTCGAGGGCTCCTTCGTGTGGAACCACGTGATGACCCTGCCGCTGTCGGCGGGGCGCCACGTGATGCGTGCCTTGGTGGCGCGGGGCGCGGGGGTCGACGTGTTCGAACTCGTGCCACACCGCTCGTCCGATGCCGACTACGCGGCGGTGTTGGCGGGCCTCGGCATGCGCGGCGACGCGCCGGTGGCGCCGATCTCTGCGTCGCGCATGCGTCGCACGCTGCACAGTGCTGCCTTCGCGCAGCTCGCCCTCGGGTTTCGGCTGCGCATGGCCGGCGACCGCCGCGATCAGTCTCTGGTGCTCGTCGATCTCGAGCCCGACCCATACACCACCCGCCCCCTGTCTCCCCTGCTGCCGGCGGAGTTCTGAACATGCGACGCGAAACGCTGACCCTGCTTTCGATCCTCGGTCTGCTCCTGGCGCCGGCCCGCGCGCAGGCTGACGGGCCGGAAGCCGGCTTCTGGTGGAGTCCGTCCCTGCGCTTGACCAGCGTCATCGACGACAACGTCTACTCGACGAAGAAGAACACCAGCGGCGACATTGGATTCTGGACGGCTCCGCGGGTCGAGTTGGGTTATCGGACCGCGGCCCTCGAGGTGGGCGCGGATGTCGGCGTCGACGTCCGCCAGTACATCGACGAGAACAAGGAGGCCTCGGATGAGCTGGTGCGAGCCGTGGGCTGGGCGGAGGTCGGGCTGGCGCGTGGGTTCAGGGTGCGGGTGTCGAATGCCTACGTGCCCCAGGGCGTGGTCCTGGGCATGCCCGAGGACGACACGCTGAACACGTTGCAGACGAATCGCGCCGACGCGGCCTTGAACTGGTCCCACGCTCTGGCGAGTGGCCGCTCCCTCAGCGCCGGGCTGGTGGGAACGCATTTTCTCAGCGAGAGCTACAGCGAGGCGGTGCCGGCCGGCGGCGGCTTCGTGATCGACCCGAGCTTTCACGGCGACTTCCTGCAGGGCCTCGTATTTGCGCAGGTGGATTCACCGATTGCCGAGCGCACCCGGCTGTGGGCTCGGACCGAGGCCTCCTATCGCGATCTGTCGGAGTTCTCGAGCGCTGACCACGCGAACCTCTTCTTTTCGTTCGGAGTGGAATCCGAGCGCTGGCTCGGCGTCGAGCTCGAGGCCGCGGTGGGCGGCGGCACGCTGTTCTTCGACGCTCTCGGCACGAGCTACCGCGTGGAGGGCCGGGTGCGCGCGCTGCGCCGGTTCGACAATGGGTTGTCTGTCTGGCTGGGCGGTCGCTATCTCCACACACCGGATCTGACCGGTCATGAGATCGACGAGAGCCGCGGCGAGCTCGGCTTCGAGCAGCGATTCGGCAGTGCCACCGCGCTGCGGGTGCGCGGCTTTCTCACTCACTACGACGCCCCCATGATGGGGGGAGGTTCGAATCTCTTCGGGGGTGGGGAACTCAGCCTGCGCCGCCAGCTCACCCGGCGCAGCCAGATCGCTGTGGTCTACCGACACTGGTCCAACACCGGCAGCTTCGCGGCCGATGATTTCTCTCAGAATCGGGTCGGTCTGGAGCTCGGCTTCCGGCTCTAGCCCTCCCGCATAGCGGCACGCCAGGCACTGTCCCCGTGGGGGAAATACGCAGCTGCCAGCCGAGATGCCCGACAGGCCGTTAGTTCTGAGCTTGCGGCGGGCCCTCCGAACACCCATTCTCTGTGTCGAATCGGGGAAGCGCGAAGGCTGTGGGCTGCGAGGGCAGGCTCCGCGGTTGCAGGCATTGGTAGAGCGGGGCGCGAAGCGGACGCGAGCGTCTCCTGAGCACATGCGGAAGTGGGGAGGGGTCATGAAGCCGCTGGTGATTGCAATTGTTCAGTCGTTGGTAGATCAACCGGAAGAAGTCTATATCACGGAGGTCGTGGGCGAGCACGCCCATGTCCTCGAATTGCGCGTGGCGAAGGAGGATCTCGGCAAGGTGATCGGGAAGAACGGGGCGCACGCCTCGGCGATCCGCACCATCATGGCTGCGACGAGCGGCAAGGAGAAGAAGCGGTACATCCTCGAAATCATCGAGCACTGATCCGCGTCGCACGTTGTCCCCCCAGGTGCTCTGCAGGCGGTTGACTGGGAGTTTCGCTCGAGCTCGATACGCTCTGCGGCCCTCCGAATGGCTCGAGAGGTTCTCCGCTGGTCGGATCCCCGACATTTGACGCTCCGCTGACCGTCGGCGCGCAGCTGGACGCGCGCGCGACGCATGCCGAGATTGGCGCACGCGTGGTTCTGCGCCACGGTGGGCGGGCCTGGACCTGGTCGCGCCTGCGTGACGAAGGCGTGCGCCACGCGAGATTCCTGCGCGGACGCCTCGGGATCTGCGACGAACGTCGGCCGCCCCACGTGGCGATGTTGCTCGAGAACCAGCCCGAGCTGTTGGCGCTCTACACGGGCTGCGCCTACGGCGGGTTGACGCTGTTCGGCGTGAACACCGGGCTGCGTGGCGAGACCCTGGCTGGGGTGCTCAACGAGTCGCGCGCGCGGGTGCTGGTGGTGGGCGAGCGTTTCCTACCGGAGCTCGAGCGCGTCCGGCCGAAGCTCGAACACATCGCGGCCGAGAACGTGCTCGTGGTGCCTGAGGATCCGGAAGCGGGGCCGAGTGGCGCGACGCTCGAATCGCACGTCGCCGCCGAGGTGGCGGCGCCGGGTATCTCGTTGGAGGCTCCGGGCGTCCAGGTCCAGCCAGAGGACAACCTGATGGTGATCTACACGTCGGGCACCACGGGACTTCCCAAGGGCATCAACAACAATCACCTGAAGCTCAACCTGATCGGGCTGCGAGTCGCCACGCAGCTCCAGCTGACGCCCGAAGCCGTGGGCTACGCCTGCATGCCGCTCTTTCACTCCAATGCGATGTTTCTCGGCTTCATGCCCGCGTTCTGGGCGGGCGCGTGTCTCTCCATGCGGGAGCGGTTCAGCGCGTCGCATTTCTTCTCGGACGTTCTGCGCTACGGGGTCACCTACTGGAACTACGTGGGCGAGCCGGTGCACTACATCCTCGCCGCGCTGCGCGAGGAGTACGGAGACGACGAGGCGCGTGTCGTTGAGGCAGTGGCGGGGCACCCGGACAATCGCCTGCGCTACGCCCTGGGCAATGGTGCGGCGCCGCCGGACATCGACCGTTTCATGCGCTGGCTCGGCCTCGAGGACATGTTCGAGCTCTACGGCTCTACCGAGGCGGCCATCAGCACCTTCCGCAAGCTGAGCGATCCGCGCGGGAGTGTCGGCGAGATCACCGATCCGGCGGTGCGCATCCTGAACCAGGCCGGCGGCGAGTGCCTGCCGGCCGAGCTCGATGCGGCAGGCAAGATCACCAACTACGACCAGGCGGTAGGGGAGATCTGCCGCGTTGCGTCGGACACGTTTCTCTTCCAGGGCTACTTCGACAACCCGGATGCGAACGCCAGCAAGTACCGCGAGGGCGTCTATCACTCCGGCGATCTCGGGCACATGCTCGAGCAGGACGGTCAGCGCTTCCTGTTCTTCGATGGCCGGACCGACGACTGGATTCGCAAGGACGGCGAGAACTTCTCCGCGGCCCAGGTGGCTCGGCTGCTCGCCGAGCACGACGACGTGGTGCTGGCGGCGGCCTACGGGGCGCCCTGCGCAGTGTCGGATGAGCAGGTGATGGTGGCGCTCAAGTTGCGCGAGGGGGCGAGGTTTGATCCGCGGAATTTTTTCGCTTTCTGTGAGCGCCAGGTGACCCACGGTGGCATGGACCGGAAGTGGTTCCCGGACTTCGTGCGCATCGTCGATGAGTTCGAATACACCGAGACCCAGAAGGTGCTGGTTCGCAATCTCAAGCAAGTGCACTTCGATCGACGGCGCTTGCCGGATGCGCCGATCTACTGGCGGGAGCGCGGCGGCGACTGCTTCCGCGAGTTTGCTGCGCTCGATTTCGAGCTGCTGCGGACCCGCTTTATCGCCGCCGAGCGAGGCGACCTGCTCGATCGCTGAAGGCCGGCCGAGGCACGTTTTCGAACCCGGCGATCACCATTTCGTAACCCGGGCGAGGGGACCTGCCCCCGGCGGTTTCCGCGGGGCCTTCCACTTTCGCCGCGATCTCGCTGCTCTAGAGCGACTGCCTGCCGGTTGTGACCGGCGGCACAAACTTTGCAATTCAGCCTGCCACGCAGCCGCGGACGAACCGCGGCAGCTGTCAGGGAGACCGTTGTATGGACGCCACTTTCTCTGCGGAGGAGCACTTTCTGCGTGGCAATGCCGAGCTCGTCGCGGACCGCTATGACGAGGCGCTCGGGCATTTTCGCGCGGCACAGAAGCTCGAGCCCTCCAGTCCCCGCTATCGCTCCTATTACGGGCTGTGTCTCGGGCTTGCGGAGAAGCGCTTCGACAAGGCGCTCGAGCTGTGCCGTTCCGCTGCCAAGGAGGAGTTCTTCAACCCGCTGCTCTACCACAATCTCGCCCGCGTCCACCTGGCGTTCGGCTTCAAGGCGGAGGCGTTGCGCTACCTGCGCCGCGGTCTGATGATCGACCCGGAATGCGTCGCAATCACCGGCGAGCTCGAGCGCCTGGGCCAGCGCCGGCGGCCGGCGCTCGGCTTCCTGCGCCGTCAGCACCCCTTCAATCGCTGGCTGGGGTGGGCACGCAAACGGACCCTGGGCGGGGCCGAGGAGCCCGTGGCGTCGAGTATCTGAGCTGCTGCCGGGGCTGCGCCGCGCGCGGGGCCCCGGCCGGCGTTGACTTCCGGCGGAACACGCAGTATCCAACCGCTTCGCATTTGGACCATGCCTCCGAGGTGTCCCGTTGGGCAGCGTCATCAAAAAGCGCCGCAAGAAGATGCGCAAGCACAAGAAGCGGAAGCTTCTGCGCCGCGCGCGTCACAAGCGTAAGCGCTAACCGCTCTCGATCCACAGTTTTCTCTTTGAGTTCGAACGTTTGACGCAGTACCCGTGCGTGCTGTGTCGAGCGGTGTGCGCACCCCTGCGCGCGGTTCGCGGTCGTGTCCCGACTGCAACGCAACTCTGCTTTTTCGGTTGAACGCCAGCAAGAAGCACCCACATCACCTTGATTTTTTTGGGTTTGTCCTTGACAACCCTGAAAAAACGGCGTTACGGTCAGTCGCAACATGGGCTCTAGTGCCGCGGATTCTCAGGAGAAGGAAGGCAGATAGCCTTCAAGTCGCACAAACTGGCCTCCGATAGGGGGCAGGAGCAACCCAGCCGTGCGCAGTCACGGATGCTGGGCATGTTGCCCGGCGCGCTCTTTGGTTGTGTACGGAAGCGGTTCGCGAGTTCACGACAGGGGGGGAAACCCAAGCTATGGCAGCTCGAAGAAAGAAGGCCACTCGTAAGAAGGCCACTCGTAAGAAGGCC
>JAFDDG010000121.1 GCA_019310965.1 Deltaproteobacteria bacterium | reverse complement strand
AGGCTGGCCAGCACCAGAATTGCGATCAGCATGCAGTGCCCCCGGTTGCTGGACTACGTGCCAAAGGCGCCGGGGTTACGCGGCGCGCGCCGCGGTCTGCCTCGCGCGGCCTCGAGTGCCCCGTGGGGAGCGGCCGCCGCTGCGGGTCTCTTGCCCCCGAGTTGCGCGCTCAAGGGGACTGCCGCAGTGGCCGAAACACCCCTGAGTTCTTTCGGCGGATCGAGGGCTTGCGCCCGGGGGTTGCGATGAAGAGGGGAAGCGGACCGGGCTGGAGAGGGCTTGCGCTGATCGCTGTGTTTGCCGCCGCGGCGGCGGATGCGCAGGGCGCAGCGCTGTGGCCCAGTGAGCCGTGGGTGGCGCTGACGGTCGGTGGGGCCGATTACTGGGATGTCCTCGGTGACGAGAATCCGGAGGCGACCGATCTGGTCGGCGGGATCGACGATGGCATTTCCTATAGCGCTCTGGTCGGCGGGATCGACGATGGCATTTCCTATAGCGCTGGTGCCTGGCACGAGTCGACGACCAACGATCAGCTGTCGCTGCGCATGCGCCTCGATGCCGATGGATCGACCAGCAACAGTGTGTGGCAATTCATGTTCAATACCGACACGGACCCCGACGTCGATTGGGTGCTGGAGGTGCGTCAGAGCGGGAGCCCCGGCGGCCAGCAGGTGATCTTCACCGCCGCCAGTCCCGGGGGTCCGCTCTTCGACGATATCGCCCTAGATCCGGCCTACGACTGGACCGGGCCGCTCGCGGATTGGCGCCGCTGGATTCCCGTCACCGACGGGTCGACCTTCGACGGCGATCCCGACTACTTTCTCGACACTGCGATTCCTCTCTCCACGTTCCACGCCATCACGGGGCTGAACCAAGGCGACAGCTACAGCATCGCGCTCTCGAGCAGTACCTCACACACGCAGGTCAACAAGGATATTCCGCTGGGCCTGAACGACACGGATCCGGTGAGCAGCGCCTTCGCCGACCTGCTGTACGATGCCCCGGAGCCGGGCACCGCGGGCCTGAGCGCCATGGGGCTGTGCTGGCTGGCGGTGCTGCGCTCCCGTGCAAGGCGTCGCGCAAGGTGCCGGTCCGGCGCTTGACGAGGGGGGGCTGCGTGCTGCCGGTGGATGGGTGATCGACCGACATCCGCCCACAGCACGATCGTTGCCAGATTTCGGACCCGGCAAATTTTCACCTCCAACGCCCGGGCCGGGTTACCCTCTTCTCATGCAAAACGCCAAGCAAAGCGTCTGGGTTCTGTGGTGTGGGAGCCTCGCGGCGATCCTGCTGGGAAGCGGCTGGGTTGCAACGGCGGGGAGCTTCGTCTTCTGGGTGACTCTGGCGGTGCACGCGGTCGAGTTCTTCATCAAGCGCCCGGTTCTCGAGCGGGCGGATGGCTCCACCGGGCACCACTTCCTGCAGACCCTGATCTACGGGCTGTTCCACTGGAAACCGCTCGAAGAGGCCCAGAAGGGCTCGGGCGACGCGTAGGCCACGAGCCTCACCCAGAGGGAGCTGCGGCGTGCGCGCTGTGAGGTGCCGCGAGTTCGGCCCGCCCGAGGCCCTGAGCATCGAGGAAGTGCCCGACCCCGTGCCGGGGCCCGGTCAGCTGGTGATCGACGTGCGCGCCACGGCGGTCACGTTCCCGGACGCGCTGATGATCGAGGACCAGTACCAGGGCAGCGTCGAGCTGCCCTACACACCGGGCGGCGAGGCCGCGGGCGTGGTGCGGGAGATCGGAGCGGGAGTCGAGGCGTTTCGCGTGGGCGATTTCGTGGTGGCCGGCGGCTCCGGGGGCTTTGCCGAGCAGCTGCTGGCCGAAGTGCGCAACGTGCGAGCGATTCCGCCCGGGGTCGAGTTCGCCGAAGCGACGGGCCTGCTGTATTCGCACGGCACCGCCTACTATGGGCTGAAGCATCGCGGTGCGCTCCAACCGGGAGAGAGCCTGTTGGTGCTCGGCGGCGGCGGCAACGTCGGCCTGGCTGCCGTCGAGGTGGGAAAGCTGCTCGGTGCGCGGGTGATCGCGGCGGCTTCGACGCCCGAGAAGCTCGCGCTGTGTCGCGAGCGCGGCGCAGACGAGCTGATCGATTACAGCCAGGAGGATCTGAAGGTCCGTGCGAAGGAGCTCACCGGCGGACGCGGGGCCGACGTGGTGTACGACCCGGTTGGTGGGGAGTACGCCGAGCAGGCGCTGCGTGCCACGGCCTGGCAGGGTCGCTACCTGGTGATCGGCTTCACCGCCGGCATCCCCTCGGTGCCGCTGAACCTCCCACTGCTCAAGGGCTGCCAGGTGATCGGCGTCTTCTTTGGCCGGGCCATGGCCCAGCAACGCGAGGCGCTCGACGAGATCATGGACACGCTGCTCGCACACGCCGCAAAGGGCGAGCTGCGGCCCGTGGTGTCGCACCGCTACTCGCTCGACGAGGCACCGCAGGCGCTGGCGGATCTCAAGGGGCGGCGTGTCGTGGGACGCGTCGTCGTGGAACCCTGACGCACACCGTGCGCCGCGCGGCCGCCCTGCACGCGGGCCGTCGCGTCGTCGTCCGGCGGACATGCCGGAGGTTCCGCTTCTTCTCCGTTGCGTTACGCTCGCGGGCCTCATGAGTTCCCCCACGGCAGCGAGCGACACGAACACGGGCCCGTCGGTGATCGTCACGGGTGGCACCCGCGGCATCGGCCGCGGAATCGTGACGAGCTTTCACGAAGCGGGCTATCGGGTGTTGGTCTGTGCGCGGAGCGAGCCCGCTGCGCCGCTGCGGGATGGCGAGCGCGAGGCGCTCTTCATGACCTGTGACGTGCGCGATCCCGACCAGGTCGCAGCCGTGGTGACGCGAGCACGGGACGAGTTCGGGTGCCTCGATGTGCTGATCAACAACGCCGGGGGAACGCCGGTGACGGACGTGACCACCGCATCGCCGCGCTTCCATCGCTCGATCGTCGAGCTCAATATGCTGGCGCCGCTCACCTTCAGCATCGCGGCGAACCGCGTCATGCAGGAGCAACCGCAGGGCGGCTCGATCGTGTTCATCTCGAGCGTCGCCGCGAAGTTTCCCGAGGTCGAGGCGGTCTCCTATGCCGCCGCCAAGGCCGGCCTCGATGCCATGAGTGTCGGCCTCGCAAAGGCCCTGGCGCCGAAGGTGCGGGTCAATACCGTGACGGTGGGGCTGGTGGCGACACCGGACGCTGCGCAGTTCTACACGGATGATGCCGAGGCGAACGTGGCGAGCCATATTCCAATGGGGCGCATGGGCACGCCGGCCGATGTGGCCGGTGCCTGCCTGCTGCTGTGCGACGCTCGCGCCGCGTTCATCACCGGCGCAAATCTGGCCTGCCACGGTGGCCGCCAGGTCCCCTGGGTGCTGGGCTCGGACGACTAGCAGGGAGGGGGACGGTGTTGCCTTCTTGCCTTTTTCAGGACCTGCTCGCTGACGCTACCGCTCAGCCGAAAAAGGCAAGAAGGCAACACCGTCCCCGCTGAGCGCTAGCAGGGCAGCTTTTCGAGCAGCGTCATGCCGGGGCGGCATGCGGCTTCGAGCCGCTCCTGCTCCGCGGGGCTGAGTGCATCGAAACGCGTCGGCGGCAGGCCGCGGACGAGCGCGCAGGCGCGCTCGAGCCAGTCGGCGTCGGATCGGGGGATCTCGAGAAACGCCGCAATCTCCCGCATCACGGGTTGCGGCTGTGACACGAGGGTCTCGAAGCGGACGTGCAGGACATCGCGCGCTTCGACCTGGGACAACGCCGCCACTCCGGCCTCGATGTGCTGACTCCAGTAGGCGCCGTAGAGTTCGATCGGCGGTCGTGAGGCCAGGGTCTCGTCGATGGCGATGGCGTTGCGCCGCTCGAACTCCACGAGGCCGTCGTGGGAGTACTCGACCTCGCCCAGCAGGCCGTTCATCACCGGAACGGCGAGGCGCAGCACCGCGTACTCGCGCATCGACAGCGCCGTCTCCCGTCCGTTCCGGAAGAGGTGCACGAAGCGGGCGTCGGGAAAGAAGTCCTTCAACGAGTGCGTGTAGTCCATCGATGAGCCGGAGCGCTCGATCCAGATGCTTTTGCCGGTTCGCCGGGTGAGCCAGTCGAGTAGCTGCCGGTAGTGGCGATCCAGCGTCTGCTGTGGCTGCGCGCGCGCGGCGTCGAGCATCTCGGCGAAGAGGGCGTCGGGTGTGTCGCTGACGCGTGCGACCGCGATGGCGAGGGTCCACGGGATCGGGTCGGCTCGTGCGTAACGCGCCGTCGGGTCGTCGAACGGGTAGACGACTTCCGGCACCTCGTAGCCGCGCTTCAGCACGGCCGTCAACATCGGGTGATCTTCCGTCAGGCGCAGCGCCAGCTCGTCGCCGCCGACGGGGTCGCTGCGAAAGCGGAAGAACTGATCGATGCCCGAGAAGAACTCGAAGAGGCTCAGGACCTCGGCGTTCTGGGCCAACATCTTCGAGAGCAGCGTCGAGCCGCAGCGCCCGGTACCGACCACGAAGCGCGCCCGCCGCGAGCCCCCGACGGCGGCCATGGCTGTCAGCTCTCCGCCGCCGCGGCGTCCGCGTGGACGAGCCGCGTCGTGAATTCCGGCAGCGGCTCGTCGCTGCGCGACCAGCGGAACACGATGGTGCCCTGGCGGTGGCCCTGGGTGTCGAGCCAGTTGCCCGGCGCCGCCGGCGCCCGCGCCGAAATCACCACGCGCACGGATCCGTCGGGCTCGCTGTGCACCGAGTGGTTGTTGAGCTGCGAGCGGTTGTCGGCCCACGAGAGTGGCTCGTACCAGTAGTTGTCGAGGTGCAGGCCCCAGTAGGGGGCCGGCTGCGGCCGGAAGTTGACGAGCAGCGCCTCGTCCGGCTCGAGACGGAAGTAGCCGCAGGCGAAGCGATGGCCGCTGGGGACCGTGATGTCCGTCGCCGAATCGGCCTGCTGCTGGGGCACGATCTCGTTGACGGCGAAGCCCGCCCAGTAATCGGAAATGCCGGCCCAGAAGGGCGGGGCGCTTTGCACGAATCTCGCCGTCTCGGCCAGGGCCCGCCGGATGGCAGCGAGCTCCAGCGGCGCTTTGGGCCCGGCAGTATCGGTCCGCTCGATCGCGAAATCTCCCGGCCGAAGCGTGGACCAGTCGTGGGCGTACTCGCGGACGAATAGGTAGCGGGTGGCGGCATCGGTGCGAATCCAGTTTCCGGCGTGCTGATTCGGACTCAGCAGCAGCTCGAAGCGGCCGTCCGCGTCCACGTCGAGCTCGCGCTCGGTGAGGCAGCCGGTCAGCTTGCTCGAGTCGTGGAAACCAGTGCGGCCGGTGTAGACGCCGAACTCGATGAACGGCGCCTGGCCCCGCTCACCGCTGATCCGGTGGCTGGCGCTGCCGTCGATGAAGGCCTGGTGGTAGCGGGCGTCGGAGGTGACGCCCTCGGAGAGCATCGTGCGGGTCGCCATGGGGACGAGCTCGGGATGGCGAGTGTCGCCGAACTCTCCGGTCATCTCGAAGCCCGCGCGAATCATGCGGACGAGGTGGCGGTAGCCCTCGGCCAGGCTCAGGTCGTCTCCGGCGATGGCCTCGCGTTGCAGGACCTGGCCCGCCCGCTTCAGCTCGTCGCAGAAGTTCGCCCAGCTCTCGTCCCCGTCGCTGTGTCCGTGCTCGTCCACGTCGTTGCTCCGTTCGCGCCTCGATCGGCCGCGCATGGGGTTCCGACTCTACCACTCGTGATGCCGAGTGAGGTGCACGGCGCATTGGACCTCCAGCCGTGCGGGCGGCAGCGAGCGGGGCTGGGTGTCCGGCCGCGTGCGATGGACGGCTGCGAAGACGATCCGGCTACGAAGGCCCGGGTGGACGCTCGCTGGGCCGGGTCGCTGAGTCAGCTCGCGCCTGGCCGGCGACGGCGGCCCTCGATGGCAGCACCTCGCGGCAGCGGCTCGAGGTCGCGGTCATGTCGGGCGGCAGGCCGCAGTCGCACCGGCGTGCCCTCGTCGTCGCGAGGGCACGCCGGTGCGCTCTGCTGCAAGTCTGGTTCGGCGCGGCGGCCTATTCGAGACCCATGTGCGCCAGCTCGATCGGGCACTCCCCGCGGGCGAGCTTCGCGGCGCGTTCGTTGAGCGTCGCTTCCATCCCCTCGCGACCGATCATGATCACGAAGTCCTCGTTGCGGATTCCCTCGAGTGCGAACTGCGCGAGCTCGTCGAGATCCTGCACCGGCATTTCGTAGCCGGCTGCCTTCGCGCCCTGCATGAATTCGTCGAAGGTGGTCTCGGAGCCGGCCTTCGGGGCAACCGAGCGAGCCAGATTCGTCGGGCGGTTGCGCTTCGTCGTCCAGATGCCGGTGGCCAGGATGCCGCCGGACGGATAGAAGATGGAGGCCCGGAGCTTGGTGCCGCGACCGACGAACTGAGCATCCAGGCACTCGGTCATGATCGACACTGCGGCCTTGCTCGAGGCATAGACCACCTGCTGGGCCAGCGGGGAGACGCCGCCGTCGCCGGACGAGGTGTTGATGACGGCGCCCTCGTGCCCGGCCTCGATCATGCGCGGCACGAAGCTCTGGATGCCGTGCGCGACACCGTGCACGTTCACGCCGTGGACCCACTGAAAATCGCTGGGCTCGGTCTCCCACACGTCGAAGTTCGCAGTGCTGACGCCGGCGTTGTTGCACAGCAGATGGCAAGCGCCGTAGGTCGAATACGTCTGGTCGGCGAGCGCGTTCACGCTTGCCGGATCGGACACGTCGGTCACCACGCCGGTGATGTCACCGAGATCTGCAAATTCCTGGCACACTGCCTTGAGCGGCGGCTCTTCGACATCCGCGACCACGACCTTCATGCCTTCGCCGAGGAATGCGCGCACCAGCGCCTTCCCGACGCCGCTGGCTCCGCCGGTGACGACTGCGACTCGATCCCGAAATTCTCGCATGGCTCAATCTCCCTTTCGATTTGAGGGGAAGCATCATACCGGAGTTCCCCGGGCATGTGGAGAATAGGGAGTGCGCCTGCGGAGATCGCTCGCTCTCCCCGACGCTCGCGACGGCGACAATGCTCCGGGTGCTCCGCAGCCCGGCGGTCGGCGTGTTCTGCGCTTCAGCTCGTCGGTCAGCCGTCCTGGCCCGTCATCTGCTGTGTGAACTGCGCGAGGTCGAAGTAGTCGCGCCAGGCCTTGATCTTGCCGCCCGCGACCTCGAACACGCCCATCACGCGGATCTCGGCCCATTTGCCGCCCATTTCGAAGCGGTCGGTGCGCTCGTTCATCACGACCGAGCCGGTGCAGGTCTGCTGGTGCACGACGAATTCTATCTGGGTCGGCGTGCCCGCAAACTGTTCGAGCGTCTTGCGGATGGCTTCGGCGCCGCGGCTGGGGGGATCGATCGGGACGTTCTCGTAGACCGCATCTTCTGTGAAGAAACTCATCAGTTCGTCAACATCGCGGCGGCTCCAGGCCGCGATGAAGTTGTCTACGGTGGTAGTGGCTTCGCTCATGGGGGGCTCCGTTCGGGGGTGTTGAAGGCGCGGCGCATGCCGCGCGATCAGCTTACCTCAGTCGTGCGCTGCGTCGCCGAGGGGAACGGCGGGTCTCGCCCCGCGTGACCTCAGGGACTCAAGATCGATTACCGTTCAAACTCGCTCCCGGTCGGAAGGTGGCTTCGGAGACCGCCCCCGATGAGCCAGCGCACTGCCTCGCGGGGCGGCCCAGCACGGGCGAGGACGCCGCGAGTCGCCGCGCTGGTCGTCGCGGTCGTGGGCCCGCGGGCCCGCATTCGGCGAGTACGAGACTGCGAAACGGAGGGTATTCGGCGTGATCCAGGATTTTCGGGACAAAGTTGCGGTGGTCACCGGTGCCGGCGGTGGCATCGGCGCGGCGCTGGCGGAGGGTCTTGCCTCCGAGGGCATGCGGGTGATCGCGGCCGACATCGACGAGGCCGGCGCCCGGGCCACCGCCGCCAAGATCCCTGGCGTCGCACGAGCGGTGCAGGTCGACGTTGCGCGGGAAGCCTCCGTCGCTGACCTGGCCGAGGCGTCGTTCGACGCGTTCGGTCAAGTGGACCTGCTCGTCAACAACGCCGGGGTCTTCCAGGGCGGGCTCGCATGGGAGCGCAGCGCCGCCGATTGGGAGTGGACGTTCGGAGTGAACGTTTTTGGCATCGTGCACGCCATCCGGCACTTTGTCCCGCGCATGATCGCTCAGGGCACGGAGGGACACGTGGTCAACACGGCATCGGTGGCTGCGTTCGTGGCCGGGCCGACATCCAGCCCCTACGTCGTGTCGAAGTGCGCCGCGCTCTCGCTCACCGAGTGCCTGGCTCTCGATCTCGCGGCCGTCGGCTCGCAGATCGGAGCCTCGGTCCTCACACCGAGCGCCTTCGACACCGGCATCGCCGCCACGGCGCGGGTGCGCCCGGAGCGCTACGGCAGCGATGCGTCTCCGGACGGGAAGGGTACGGCGGAGTCGCTCGCGGCGATGACCCGCGACGGCATGCCTCCCGTCGAGGCCGTGGCTCCGGTGATCGCGGCCATTCGTTCGGGCGAGTTCCTGATTCCGACGAAGCCGAGCTATGCCGAGCAAATTCGCAGCCGCTACGACGCCTTGCTCGAGCGCCGGCTTCCGCCGCTGCTCATGCCCGACTAGCGGCTCGTCTGCGGTCGGCGCCAGATGCTGGCCAGCCAGGGTTGCCGTTCGCGCGGCAGACCTGCGGGGCGGTAGTAGTGATCAACGCCCTCGAAGCCGGCATCCTGCACGAGGCGGCTCCAGCTCTCGAAATCGTGGTAGGCCCCGTAGCGGTCGCCGTTCCAGCACTCCTCGTTCTGGCCGCGGGGGTTCGAGGCGAAGAGCACGCCGCCGGTGCGCAAGGTGGCGTGCAACTCGCGCAACACCCGCGGCAGCTCCTGGCGCGGAACGTGGAAGAGCGACGCGTTCGCGAAGACACCGTCGAAGGCCTCGTCCGGCAGCCTGAGCGAGAGGAAATCCTGCTGCCAGACTTCGACACCGGCGTATTCCCGGGCCATGCGCACGAACGGGGCTGCGCCATCGAGCCCGATCGGTTCGTGCCCTCGCTGGCAGAAGGCACGCAGATCCCGGCCGGGACCGCAGCCGAAGTCCAGGATGCGAAATGGGCCGCTCCCGATCATGGCTCCGAGCAAGGCGTCGATGTTCTGGGAGACGTCGTGATCGTGGGTGCCCCGCCAGAAATCCTGTGCTTCGCTCTCGTAGTGACCGAGCGTGACGCGCGTGATCTCGGCCAGTGCGGCGGCGTCCAGGCGATCCACTACACCGCCCGCTGAGCCGGCTGCGCAGAGCGTCGAGCGGCCAGCCAGGCCGTGTCGCGGGCGCGAGCGGTGCGTGTTGCCGAGGTCTTGCCAGCGCGCATGGCCGCCGCCACGTCACTTCACTTCGATGCGGATGTCGAAGCGTTCCAGGTAGAAGTCGAAGGCGGCGCGCACGGCGCTGGGCTCCGCACCGAAGTCTTTGCGCAGGTCGTAGACCACCTGGCCGTCCTTGCCGCGCGGGTGGCTCTCGTTGTAGGCGATGAGCTGTGAGCGAGCCTCGTCTTGCATCGGAAGCCCGGCCACCTCGTAGATGCGCTCGACGGTCGCCACGTCGTCCGCCATGAACTCGTGAAACAGCACGTCGATGGTGCGCTCCGAAGGCAGCAGGTGGCGGTCGCGTACCGAAACTTCCAGCAGCCGACGCATGCGATCGCTCCAGTACTCGAGGTACCACTCGGGCTCCGGCGTCCGGTAGGTCATGCGCGCACCGTAGGTGAGCATCGTTGCGGCGGATTGGATCACCGAGACGGGATCCCGGTGTGTCACCACGATGGTCGCATCGGGGAAGGTCGTCATCAGCGGCCCGAGTTGCTCCAGGTGTTGCGGGCACTTGAGCACCCAGCGCTCCCGGGGGCGATACCACTGCAGGATCTGCAGCACGGTCTTCATGTAGGCGTAGTGCTGTGTCTGGTCGTGGGAGAGGAGGTGGTCGCGCCATTTCGGAGAGCGCGTGATCCACTCGAGGTTGTAGCTGGTGAAATCCGGACACATCAGCTCGAGCTCTTCGTGGATGTGTTCGGGATTCATCGGGTGCATGGCGGCGATGAGCGGCGACATCGCGCGGAAGCCGTCCCAGGCCGCGGCGCTGCGCGCGAAGCGCGGGTCCACCCCGTCCGGCCCGGGCTGCTCGCGCGGGTCGGGCACCGGTTCCTGGCTCTCCCAGAGCGGCATCGAGCGCAGCCGCTGGTCTGCGGCGATCAGGTTGACGAGGTGCGTCGTGCCGGAGCGCGGCAGCCCCACCACGATGATCGGGCGGGGGAGTTCGACATCGAGAATCTCCGGGTGCGCAGGCGGTTCGACGCATAGCGCACGCAGTCGTTGTAGAGGCTCAGGCGTCCGAGGTGCGTTCGATCCGGGTTCTCGTCCGTCTCGGACAGCCAGAGCGCCAGGCGCTCGCGGAAGTCCTGCGGGCCGAAGTCGTCGAGCGCCGTGCGCTCGTTCGCCGCCGTCAGCACCGCGTCGACCGAGAGCTCCACCGGGTTTCGCTCGGCAAAGGCGAGGGCGGCTCGCTGCCCTTCCGTGAGGATCGGGTCGCGGAGGTCCTGGATGCGGATCTTCTGGCCGGCGCTCATCGGTGGGCTCCTCCTCGAGCTGCTTCTCACCATAGGTGGCCCAGCTGTGTTGCGCCTGCCCGGCTCCGCCCGGCTCGCCCCCTCGAGCGACACCAGGATCGGTGCCGGCGCTCACTGGATCGTCATTGGATGCGAGGCAGTCTCGACCGTCACACCGAGCAGGCCTCGAGCTGGGCGACTACTCGACGGATGCCGGCGCGGGGAGCTTGGGCGTCCGCTCCAGGACCTCGAAGGCGTCGTGACGAACGTGATTGGAGCGCATCTGCTCGCGCAGGAATGCCTCGCTCACGATGCCCTCATCGACACATTCGCGCAGCAGGCCGAAGAAGAACGCCTCCTGATGCGGATCGGGATGGGGCTTGTACTTCCCCGAGAAGAGCCGCCGACCCAGGACGCGCCGGTTCACGTCTTGCAGCTTCAGGCCGGCGCGTGAGACCCAGCTCTTCCTTCCATCGATGCCGGGCGTGAAGTCGATGGGGAGCCCCGTCTTCCAGGGCTGCGTGCGCCGATGGGTCGTGTGGAGGAGCTTCGTGTCGTCATTCAGGATATCGAAGTGGTTCCACTCGGGCGCGAGCGCGCCGATCGTCTCCGGCCGCTCGAGCTTGAGGGCAATCCAGTCCAGATAGTCGAGCTTGCCCTCGAACATCTGATTGAACTGCTCTTCGCAGCGCCAGTGGGTGAGCTGGGCGCAGTCGAGCAGCATCGAGCTCGACGAGTAGTAGCCTTCGACCCCTTGAAAGCCCGAGCGGGGAACGGCCATCAGGGCTTTGCCGCCCATGTCCATCTCCAAGAGCTCGAGCACGTCACCCACCGCGAAGATGTCCGGGTCGATCACCACCGCGCGCCCTTGATACTCCATCAGCTCGGGCGGCATGAAGCGGATCGGGGTGAACGACTGCAGATCTTCGTTCCACCAACGTCGAAGCGTCCCTCCTCGCAAGAACTCCTGACCTTGCTTCGCCTGGAAGAACGGATACTCGGCAGAGTTCAGGATGCGCACGTCGAAGGCATCCGGCCGGCGAGAATTGCGGCGCAGCGAATGCTCGGCCACGTGAGCACCGACGATCTGGCGCAGATTGGTCTGGATGAATACTGTGGGCTTCATGTTGGCGTCTCCGTGTTGATGGTCATGACATTTTCCGGTGGCCTTCGCGCTCCGGGCGAAAGGCCTCACTCGGCCGGTTGGTCAGCCGACGGCGCAGCCTCAGCCGTGTCGTCAGCTGGCGGGGGCTCGATCAATGCGCGAATGCGGGCGCGGAGGTGGCTGCGCTCATCGGGCGCCGCCGTGGTTCGGGTCGGACCCGATCGCCCGCTGGCTTCGTCGTCGCCAGCGGGCTGAGGTCCGAGCCACTGCTCCAGCGGCTGCGCCAGATCCCGCTCGATGAGACCCTGGTAGAGCATGGAGAAGTCGCGTCGGTAGCTGAGCAGCCCCAAATTGACGAGGCCGATTCCCACGCGAGCGCGCCGCTGGTGCCTCGCGATGGCCTGCGGTGAGAGCAGCGTGTCGCGCAGCCGGTTCCGCAGTCGTTTGAGCCATTTGCGCCGTCGCAGCGGCAGCTGGAAGATGGCAAGTGGCTTTCCCTGGCGAACGGCCTCGACTAGCATCGACATGCTGTCTCCCGTCACTACGAAGCGGTCGCCCAGGCCCAACAGGGCATGGAAGGGGTTTCCCCGGCTATCGGATGTCCATCGATAGAAGAGCCCGTTCTTCGGCATCGACTGCTCCAGGATCTCGCAGACGGCATCGGGCGTGCGCCGACTGGTGGACACGAGCAGGCTGCCACCATCTCGCTCCACGAGCGCCATGGACTGATCCATGAGATCTCGGGCGACACTGGGATTCAGAACATGTGGCCCCGTCGGACCGCCGACGAACACCACGATCCAGGGCCGGGGCAGGTGCTTCAGGTGCGGTTCCCATGATGTCGCCGCGGAGCGGACCTTGTCCGGATTGGGGAAGAGCATCGGCAGCTGCAGCGGGTACACATTGGGGCCGGACGGCTGATGATATTGTGGCGTGGTGACGAAGAGATCGAAGCGCTGGGGGTCTGCCCACATCTGCCCCACGAAGACGATCTTGGCGCGCCCCCCCGACTGCTCGCGCAGCCAGAAGGCGACCGGCGTGCACCGCCGTGCGGTCGCCAGGATCAGATCTGGCCAGGGTGGTGTCAACGTGCTGGCGGTCTCGGGATCTACCTTGTGTAGCGACGGCCCGAGGAATCGAAAGTGGAAGCGATTGAGCCCGGAAAAAGTGAGATGCTTGACCTCATAGGGCCAGCCCACCGCATCGGCGATCGCCAACATCTGCGCGTTGTCACCGACGAGTTCGGTGGTCAAGACCCATACGTGCGGAAGCGGACGCGCTCGAGGCTTCGCAGATGCACTCACGCCAATGGCTTCCAGTCCATGTCTAGCGCCCGCTTGCACGATGGCCCCTCGAACTCATGCGCGAGCACGAAACTCGTGTCGCTCGGATCTGCTCTTCACTTTCGCTCGGAGTCCCAATGCCAGACCACTCGCCAGCCGATGGCCAACGAACTCGCTGCCGATTGGCGCAACGTGCCGCCCAGCGGTGATCTGCCTCCCGCTCATCCCACCCCGAGGGGAGGGTGTCAGCGTCGAGTCAAAAGACTAAGCCAGACCTTTGACGGCCCGCAAATCGGGAGACACGAGGCGCCATTTCGCGCATCTTGCGCTGGACGGGGGCTGCCGCGCATGATTCGAGGCCGCCTCGAATCCGGTTCCGGCAAGGGACGATGTGCCACAGACATCCGATCGCACAATTCCGTGAGCGTCCATTATCTGGCACGCTCCCTCCCGCGTCCAGCCGGGGGGCGCCTAACCTCTACAACCACCTCGGGATACAGCCTTGAGCGAGAGAACGGACTTCAAGGCATTCTTCGCAGGCACACGAGAAATCGGTGAAAAATAAAAGCACATCCCACGAGATCCGCAACCATGTTGCCTCCGCTAGCATCGTCTTCTTCTGCTCTTCGTTGTGTCTTGCCACCGAATCACCGATCGTGAAGAGCGAGTTCGTTTACGAGACAGCTCCCTTTCCGCAAGGTCACGCATCAACGATCGCCGAGGCGACGGACGGTACGCTCGTTGCGGCCTGGTTCGGTGGAACACGCGAGAAGAATCCGGATGTGGGGATCTGGGTGTCTCGAAAGCTGAAGGGCGAATGGACCGCTCCGACGGAAGTCGCAACCGGCGTGCAGTCGGCCGACGAGCGGTTCCCCTGTTGGAATCCTGTCCTCTTCCAACCAGAGGACGAGCCGTTGATGCTGTTCTTCAAGGTTGGCCCCAGCCCGAGTCGGTGGTGGGGCGAGCTGTTGGTCTCTCCCGATCATGGGAAGACGTGGAAAGACAGGCGACGACTGCCGAATGATGGAGTTGGCCCCGTCAAGAACAAGCCCGTTCAAATGGCAGACGGTTCGATCTGGTGCCCGTCGAGTTCGGAGCATGACGGCTGGCGTGTTCATCTTGAAGTCACCGAGGGAGCCGCAGAGACCTGGCAGACGATCGGCCCGCTGAACGACAGAGAGAAGGGAGCGATTCAACCGAGTCTGCTGACTCACGCCGATGGTCGCTGGCAGATGTTGTGTCGCAATCAAGACGGAAAGAACGGAGACATCTGGCAAACATGGTCTGACGATCTAGGCAAGACGTGGAGCGAGTTTGCACCGACCGGCTTGCCGAATCCGAACTCGGGGACCGACGCGGTTACGTTGCGAGACGGACGACAACTGCTTGTCTACAACCATACGAATCGAGGCCGCTCGTTCCCCTCGAACCGCGAGATGCTGAATGTCGCCGTCAGCGAGAACGGTCGCGATTGGTCGGCTGCTTTGGTGCTGGAGCGATCGAAAGGTGAGTACTCGTATCCGGCGGTCATTCAGACCGACGATGGACTGGTCCACATCACCTACACCTGGCAGCGGCGGCGCGTGCGTCATGTCGTTCTCGACCCGAGCAAGTTCGTGCTGAAGCCGATCAGAGAAGGGAAGTGGCCAGCGGACGCCGAACAGTAGGTTGCGCCAGAGACGAGGGTTTCTTCGCGGACGCAAAGGAAATGGCGTCCCCCCCGTCCGATAGGTGTGCAGGCCGGGATCGGGTGTTGCTCAGCTGGCAAGCGCAACCGCGCGGGCCGGGCGCTGCCTCAGCCCTCGTCCGCCACCCTCAGCACGAGCTTCCCGATCGACTCGCGTCCCTCGAGCCGGCCGTGCGCCCGGGCGGCCTCCTCGAGCGGTAGGACCTCGACCCTGGGTGGCATCAGCCAGCCCTCCCGCACGGCTTCGAAGACCTCGGCTCCCTTGCGCAGCACCTCTTCCCGCGTGCGCAGGAAGGCGGTCATCATGCCCCCGCTCACGCAGATCGCCTTGGGCAGCAGCTCGAGAGGCGAGAGCGGATCGGGCGGACCGCTCGCCATTCCGTACAGACAGATGTGTCCCTGGCTCGCCATGCACTCGAGATTCTTGCGGAAGGTCGTCTTGCCCACTCCATCGACGACGTAGTCGAGGCCCGCACCCGACGTGAGCTCGAGCGCACGCGCGGCAAAATCCTCGTCGCGATACAGGATCGTGTCGTCTGCGCCGGCCTCGCGGGCGAACGCGGCCTTCTCCTCCGTCGAGACCGTTCCGATCACCCGAGCCCCGAGGTGCTTCATCCAACGGCAGAGGAGGAGCCCCATCCCGCCGGCGGCGGCGTGGATCAGGACATTCGATCCCGGACCGATCGGTTTCTTGTCGTGCACGAGGTAGTGCGCGGTCAGCCCCTGGAGCGTGATGGCGGCAGCCGTCTCGAGAGAGACAGCGTCGGGCACCGGGAGCAGCGCTTCGGCTGTGACCGCCTCGAACTCGGCGTAGGAGCCGACGACCGCACCCGCCCCCATCACGGGTGCCCAGGCCACACGGTCGCCGACGGCGATCTCGTCGACGCCCTCCCCGAGCGCGTCGACGACGCCGGCGCCCTCGACGCCCGGCACCAGGGGAAGCGGGCTGGGAATATCGCCGCGACGCATCACGACGTCCGCGAAGTTGACGCCGGCCGCATGGACCCGCACGAGCGCCTGCCCCGGGGCCGGGCGGGGCGTGTCGATCTCGCGCAATTCGAGAACGGAGGCAGGGCCCGTCTCTTCGATCGAAATGGCGCGCATGGCAGGGAGAGCTCCTCGACCGTCGGAGCATACTGGGTTTGGGGGCGACGGGGATATAGCGAGCCTTCCTCGATCCACTCCATCGATCGGAGCTTCCACTGCGTTGCTGCCTGTTGGCCCTGCCCGGCGGTCTGGCGGGGCCACGCATGGGGGCTCATACTGAACGTGCTTGACTGGTTGACGGAGCCCTCCCGATCGAACCGAATAGAAACGTCGCTTCTATTCCCGATGGCCTGCACGGGGTGACGCCGTTACCGGCCCGCGCAGGCACGCGGCGGCGCTTCGCGACATCGCGTCCGGCTACCGCACTCGCGCTCGTGAGCTTTGCGCTGGCGGGCTGCGGCCCGCAGCCGACGCGGTTGACGCCGGTCGAGCGGCTGGTCGAGGCCGTCCCGGCGGCGGAGCCGGCCCGGGCCGCCATCGTCCGCGACCTGCGGCCGGTGTTGCGCGCGTTCCCCGCGGCCCGCATCCATCACGGGAGCGTAACCGGCGACTCGGAGCGCCGGGTCCAGCTGCGCCTGCCCCTGCCTCCTGCTCTCCGCGAAGCGCGGCGGCTGGTGCTCCGGCCCTTCGTCAAGCCGTCCAGCCAGCCGGGTTACCACCGTCCGCTGCAGGCCGAGGCGGTGGTCGTCCGTCGGGGCGCCGGCGGCAGCTGGGTACGGCTCGACCGGAACCTGGCCGATCTCGAGCGGAGCGCAGAGAGCGCCTCGGGGCTCGATCTCTTCGTCGAAGTGACGGAGCCTCCGGCGGACCGCGTGCTGCAGCTGGAGACCCGCACCCTCGAGATCCCCCCCGCGGCGGAGCTCGGGTTCTCCATCGGCATCCTCGAGTCGGCCTGGGAGCAGGGTCCGGTGCATTTCGAGCTGCAGGCCTGCCAGATGCGCCACGGGGGGCGGGTCGACGACGAGGGCCGGGAGCGGGGACCGGACGCAGCGAGCCGCTGCGAGACCCTCTTCGCTGAGCAGCTGGATCCAGGCGGGCCGGGCGGCGGGGCCTGGCGGGAGCGGCGCGTCCCGTTGGCCGGGCTGGGGGGGACGCGCAGGAGCCTGCGTTTCGAGACGCGCTTCGAAGGCCGCGGCAGCTTCACGTTCCCGGTCTGGGGGGACCCGACCCTGCTCGCGCCGCGCCCCCGCCGCCGGGGCGATCTCAGCCTGATCCTGGTCTCCATCGATACCCTGCGGGCAGACCACCTGGCCAGCTACGGCTACCCGCGCGAGACGGCGCCCTTCCTCGACCGGATGCTCGCGGCCGAGGGAATGTTATTCGAGACCGTGGTGAGTGCGGCCACCACCACCGGGCCGTCCCACATGACCCTGTTCACGTCGCTCCAGCCGTCGGTGCACTCGATTCGCCGCAACTCCGGCGCCGCCCGGCTGCCGCGCTCGGTCCCCACGTTGGCAGAGCTGTTGCGGGGGCGGGGCTTCGCGACCGGCGCCGTCACGGAGGGCGGGGGCGTCGGCGCCCGGCGCGGCTTCGAGCGCGGCTTCGGCCGCTTCGTGGAGAACCCCACGCCGATTCCCAATCGGCCCGGCGCGCAGAGCGCCGTGAGCTTCCCACGGGCCCTCGACTGGGTGCGGAGCGTCGGCGACCGCCGGTTCTTCCTCTTCCTCCACACCTACGAGGTACACGGCCCCTACCGCGCACCCCTCGAGTACCAGTCGCTGTTCCAGGATGAGCCCTCGGGCACGGCGGCGGGGCCGCTCCCGCTCCCGCTCAAGCGGCAGCCCGTCCTCTACGACCGCGAGATCCGCTACGCCGACGACGGGCTCCGGGACTTCGTCGCCGGGCTGGCCGCGGCCGGCCGGCTCGACGACACACTCCTCGTCGTGACCTCGGATCACGGCGAAGAGTTCCTCGATCACGGGAACCTCGGCCACGGGGCGACGCCGTACGAGGAGGTGCTCCGTGTGCCGCTGCTCTTCCGCGGGCCCGGCGTGCCGGCGGGCCGCCGCATTCCGGCGCCGCTCGGGCTCGTGGACCTGATGCCGACGCTGCTCGAACTCGTCGGCGTGCCGGTGCCCGCCGGTGTCACCGGCCGCAGCTTCGCCGACCTCGTGCGCGGCGAGGGCGGCGACGGGAGCGGGCGGGAGCGACCCCTCTACAGCGAGGCCTGGTTCCGCTGGGCGCACTCCCCGACTGGGCTCCGCCCCGTCGAGCAGCCCACGCTCTCGGTCCGGCTGGGAGACCGAAAGCTGATCCGCTTCCGCCGCGGCGAGGGCCATCGCTACGAGTACTACGACCTGGCCCGCGACCCGGACGAGCAACGCGACCTCTACCCGCAGCAGCCAGCCGCCGCCGCCGACCTGCGCGCGCTGCTCGACGGCTACGAAGCCAGCGCGCTCGAGCAACGCCGGGCGCTGTTGGACGAGGACGCGGGTGACGCGCCGCTGCTCGACCCGGATCACGAGGAGAGCCTGCGCGCCCTCGGCTATGTCGATTGACGGCTCCATCAAGTAGCGGTTGTGACAAATGGCCGAGAGGCCCGAGGGGAAATAGCGCAGTGTCAACGACGCAACGTCACGCCCCAAGCGGAGCGTTTCCACCCCGCCAGGCTACTGCCCCTCGCCCCGACTGCACGGTGACACCGCCTGTTACGGCTCCGTCGGGGCAGGGTGTCGCATTCAGGATGCTGCGGGGCACCCCGTGGGGTTCAAGGCCCTGCTGCTGCACTTTTCCAACCGGCACGGGGATCTGCGCTACGGGGCCTGGACACCCCCACCCATGTTGGCCAGCCGCTCCGGTGTGGTGATGATCGACTCGACGTCGTCCCCGTCGAGATAGGCGAGCACTTTTTCGGCGACCGCCTCCGCCGAGCGCTGATACATCATGTCAGTCGAGCCAGAGATGTGGGAGGCCAGGAATACGTTGGGGAGTTTCCTGAGCGGGCTTCGGCCGGGGAGCGGCTCTTCCGGGAACACATCCAGGCATGCGAAGAGTGTTCCTTTGCGAAGACGCGTGAGGAGGACCTCGTTGTCGACGAGCGCGGCGCGTGCGGTGTTGATGAAGACCGTGCCTGGCTTCATGGCGTCGATCTCGGTTTTGCCGAAGCTCCCCTTGGTGCGCTCGGTCACCGCTCGGTGCAGGCTCACGACGTCCGCGTCGAGAACCTCGGCCAGCGAAGCGCGCCGAACGCTGCAGCGCTGCACCTCGTCGTCGGTCACGTGGGCCGAGTATACGCGGACGTCGCAGCCGAAAGGCCTGAGTAGCAACGCAAACTTCTTCGCGGTCTGCCCCCAGCCGAAGAGCCCGACCGAAACTCCGGCGAAATTGCGCGTGCCTCCGCGCCCGCGCTGGACCCCGCCGCCTGAAGATCCGGACTTGCCCTTACTCCCGCCGCGGCGCTTCACTCGCTTCCAGAGGCGTTTGAGCATCGGGCGGACGGTCGACCACCTGCCGCTCCCTCCGATCCCCCAACCGCCGGATCGCATAGCATCGTGCGAGCGGGAGGCGTTGCGGACCCCAACCATTGCCATCAATAATGCGAACTCGGCAACGGCGTCCGCGTACACGTCAGAGGCATTGATGATTGGAATGTCTCGGGCCAGGAGCGCTTCTGGGTCGTACTTGCTGACCGCTGCCGCCACCATACCGACGACGGCGAGATTCGGTAGCTGGACCAGCAGGTCTCGATCGATCGCGCCTCCGCCCTTGCCGGTGATGACAGCGACGACGTGCGGTTTGTCGACGTCGCCGAGGGTGTCCGGGTGGACGACACGGTAGCGCTCGGCCAGTTGGGGGAGCCGGTTCTTGACCACACCGGGGTTCATCACGAGGATCGCCGGGCCGTCGACGCCCCTGATCGCCGTCCGCTTCGAGCCGTTCCGAGACTGCAGCGGAGCCGACGCGGGAATGGGGGGCGCTTCTTCGAGACCCTTGAGGGCACTCCAATCGATGGGGCCGCTGAAACCTTCCTCGATGAGGGCAACGACGTGGGTCGCAGCGATGGCGGCCTGGACGTCGTTCGACAGTCGCGTCCCGTTGCGCACGGCTTCGGCAAACGCCAGATGCTCGCCGTAGAAGCCGCGCGCCTTGTCGACCCCGCGGAGAGACTTCTTCGCGAAAGACTGTGTTGTCTTGCTCTTGCGCACGTGCGCGATGAGCTGATCGTCTTCGCAATAGTACGACACCCCGGCCCCATGCATGCCGTAACGCTCCAGGCGCTGACCAGCGGTGTTGTTGGACGCGAGGGTGGCGTGTCCCCCGCTCTCCCAGCGAAGGATGGCCGAGAAGTTCTCAGGGGTATCGCCAGAAATCCGGTTGTGACAGCTGTGTAGTTCGCTGGCTGGCTCACCGAACAGGAAATGCAACGTGTCGACGGCGTGGATGGCATTGCCTCCCAGCCACGTCCTGGCGCCGTAGGGTACAGCTTGCCCCATGGCTGGCTTGTGAAACACTGCTTCGGCCATGGTGAGCGACCCGAGTGCATCCAGATTCTTCTTGGCCTCGAGCAGGGGCGGCTGGTAGCGACGGTTGAAACCGGCCGCGAAGACGCGGTCGTGTTCGTGGGCCAGCGCGGCGATCTCGCGTAGCTGTTCGACGTTCTCGGCCGGAGGTTTCTCCACGAAGACGTGTTTTCCGGCGCGCAGTGCCCCGCGAGCACATTCGAAATGCAGACGGGCCGGGCCGAAGACGTAGACGGCCTCGACATCTTCGTCGGAAAAGACGTCGCGTGTGTCATGGGCAATCTTCTCGAAACCGTAGGCCTTGGCGGCCTTTTCTGCGGCCTGGCGGTTCAGGTCGCAGACGCAACGCAAGCGGAGATACCCTTCCTTCTGCAGCTGGGCCAGGGTAGGCATGTGCAATTCTTGCGAGGTCTTGCCGGCGCCGACGACAGCAATCGAGATCGGCAGGAAAGGGGGGGCCGTCATTGGCTTCCTTTTTTGGCGGCTGGCAGGAGGCTCCTGGCCTTGTCCGTCAGTGGGGTGCGAAACATCTTGCCAAGTCTGATGTTGTACATCAATGCATTGAGTTCTACCTGTTTCGTTCCCACTCTCTCCACGCCGTGAAACTGATTTGTCAGTCCG
>JAFDDG010000120.1 GCA_019310965.1 Deltaproteobacteria bacterium | reverse complement strand
TGCTGGCGTCAGCATGTAGGCGTCGCGGCACATGAGGAGGTCCGGGAGCCCCACGCCGGCGTGAGACACGGCAAGACGCAGCTGCCCCGGCCCAGGCTCCGGCGTCGCCGCGTCCTCGACGAGAGTGAGCGCATCCTGCGGCTCCCCATGCTTCATCACGCGCCACGCGCGCATCGCGTCTCCTTCGCGGCTCTCAGCCGCTTTGGGTGTCGCCGTTGTCGGATCACTTCTGCAGGCGAAACGAATCCAAACGCCCTGCATCTTACGCGAAAGCGGCGCAGCCGCTCGAGCGCGCGATCGGATTGCGCGCGCCCCGGTGTGAGGATGCTCGACGGCGGCACCGAGGGCGTACTCGAGGTGGAGGCGGTGCTCCCACCGAGAAGAGGAATGCCGTCTTGGGGCAGAGGGCCCCACCTCGTCGGCCATGTCGCGTTCGTCGTCGGGAGATCCAACTGCAAATCGCGATGCGTGCGATGATCTTGCCATGTCCCACTACAAGTACGAGCTGCTCTCAGCGCAGGACAACGACTTCCTTCTCTGGGAGCAGCCGAACCTGCCGATGCACGGCGGCGGCGTCCAGGTTTTCGAACGCGGGCCGCTGGCAATTCCGGACGGGGGGGTCGACTTTGCCACCATCAGGCGGGGCATCGAGAGCGTCTTGCCCCGGATTCCGCGCTATCGGCAGAAGCTGGCGTGGATTCCGGGACAGGAACGGGCGGTCTGGGTCGACGATCCCCATTTCAACATCGACTATCACATGCGCCACACGGCGTTGGCGCGGCCCGGCACCGAGCGTGAGCTCAAGCAGCTGGCGGCGCGGGTGATAGAGCGCCCTCTCGATCGCCTGCGACCGCTGTGGGAGATGTGGGTCGTCGAGGGACTGGACGCTGACCGCTTTGCGATCATCACGAAGACACATCACTGCATGCTGGACGGCATCTCGGGCATGAACCTCGCGACGATACTCATGTCCGACGACCCCGAGCATCGCTTCTCCGATGCGCCGCGCTACGTGCCGCGTCCGCTGCCGAGCGACGCCGAGCTGCGTCGCGACGCCATCGTGCGCCGCCTGGGCATGCCTCTCGACGTGCTGCGGGGCCTGCGCGACTTTACGGCCTCGACGGACGACGTGGTCGGAGAGGTGACGACGAGGCTACGTGCGCTGGCACAGATGGCGTGGTGGAAGGCCGTGTCGAGCTCGGATACGCCGCTCAACGGTCCGGTCGGGCCACACCGCAGCATCGATTGGATGTCCATCCGCCTCGATGATATGAAGGCGGTGCGCAAGGCCCTCGGCTGTTCGATCAACGACGTGGTGCTTGCCACCGTCACTGGCGCGGTGCGCCAGTTCATGATCTCGCGACAGGTGCACCCAGACGAACTCGACTTTCGTACAGCCACACCGGTGAGCGTGCGCGCCGGCTCGGAGCAGGGTCAGCTCGGCAACCGCGTGTCGAGCTGGATCGTGCGCTTGCCGGTCGGTGAGCCCGACCCCAAGCGTCAAGTAGAGAAGATCCGTGAGACCACGAAAGAGCTGAAGCGATCGCACCAGTCGGCGGCCATCGAGATGATCGAGACGGTCCACGAGTGGGTTCGCTTCGACCTCCAGTCGCTGGCGAAGGGGACCCAGAATATGTTCGTCACCAATATGCCGGGGCCGCAGTTCCCGCTCTACATGATGGGCGCCCGCCAGCAGATGATGTACGGAATGGCGCCGCTGCTCGAGAACCTGGGTCTGGTCGTGGGCGTGATGAGCTACGACGGGGAGGTCTGCTGGGGCTTCAACGCGGACTACGACCGCGTTCCCGACCTCGCGGAGTTCGTTGGCCTGGTGCGCAGCTCGTTTGCCAGCCTCGCGGCCGCGGCCGGTGTCGAGCTGGCGGCGGCCTGAGCGCCGCGTTCAGCTGCCACTCTTCTCCTGCTCCACCTCTGCAATCTTCTCCTCGATGACGCCGACGAGCCCGGCGGCGCGCGGGTAGCCCGCGTACTGAGCGATCATGAGCAGGGTTTCGCGCAGCTCGGCGGGGGTGAGTTCGCCGTTCTTGAGGGCGGCCTTCGCCTGGATGCCGAAGGTCATGGCCTCGCCCTTCTCGGCGATGATGCCCATCAGCAGCAGACGCCGGTCTCGCATCGAGAGCTCGTCGCGCGTCCAGACCTCTGCGAAGAGCTGCTCCAGCATGATGTCGGTGAAGGCCAGCGCGCCCTCCGGCGGAACGGCTACGTCGCCGGCGTACACCTTCTTGATCATTTCCTCGCCGCGCTTGCGGCGCTCCGAATCGGCCATCTCGTCTGATCTCCTAGCGTGAGGTGGGGTGCCCTGGCAGCGAGCGGTGCACGGATTGCGCGCCGACCGTGTCGCCCGGGTCCGCGCGAACGGCAGCCAGGCTCTCCCGCAACATGCCGGTCGCGAGGCCGAGTCCGAACTCGAGGTAGGTCGTGCCCTCTCCTGCCATCGGGTCGCCCATCATACACTCCGCTCCGTGCTCAAGTCTGCTCCATGGCGCCCCGATTCAGGACTCATGTCTCCGCAGCGGACCCTGAATCCGAAGGTGGGCTCGGCGCAGCCCCTGGAAGCCTTCTTTGAGAGTGCTCAGTGCTCGGATCTGGCGGCCTTCGAAGCCGAGCACGGTTCGGGCTTCCTGATCGTCACGGCGGCCTCGGTCGACAACGCCAAGTCGGACAACACGCAGCTGCTGCTCGCCGACCTGGACGAGCAGGAAGTTGGAGGCCGCACGGCGGACCTGTCGGTCGTCGTCTACGCCCTGAGCGCTTCGACCGCGCAGGCCGGCCACCTGGTGACCGTCGGGCGCGATCCCAAACACGATCTAGTGATCCCGGATGCCAGCGTCTCGCGCTTCCACGCCTATATGAAGCGCGTCGAGGACGGCACCTACGCGGTGCAGGACATGGCTTCGACCAACGGCACGACGGTGAACGGCGTGAACGCCCCGGCCCGCGGCGCGGGCCCTCCGAGCCCGGTGAAGCCGGGCGACACCATTCGCTTTGGCCAGGTGCAGCTCACTTTCACCGATGCCCGCGCACTGCGCGAGTTCGTGCTGCAGGCGGCCGGCTGAGATTCCTGCGGCCCGCTGCCCGGGTCCGCCGGCGTCATCGATCGCTCCCCCTGCCTCTTCGACCAGGAAGAGTGCGAGTTCGGCTCGAAATCACCATTTCGATATGAGAGACTGACCTTCCTGCGGCCCGGAATGTTCCGGCCGTTGCGGAGGTGCACCTCTGGGCCATCCAGCGCTCGATGCGGCGGTTGCCGCTTGCGCACAGATCGAGACCGGAATGCAGTACGACCGCGACACGGTGGTCGAATCAAACGTTCAACGGGTGCGGGGCTCGTTGGGGCGCGTGCGAGGGGAGTAGGACATGTCGGACCGCCATGCAGAGCTGCGCGTCGCCCGGGCCGCCGTGCGCGCCGCTGCGCGGATCTGCCGCTCGGTGCAAGAGACGCGCATCGACGCGAACACCATCGAGAAGAAGGACAAGAGCCCCGTCACGGTGGCCGATTTCGCGGCGCAATCGATCGTCTGTCGCGCGATTCAGGCGGCCTTCCCCTCGGATCTCGTGGTCGGAGAAGAAAACGCCGACGAGCTGCGTAACGACGCGGCGGCCGGGGCTCGGCAGGCCGTCGTCGAGCACGTGGGTGCCGAGCTCGGTGCCGCGGCGTCGGGCGACGAGGTGCTCGGCTGGATCGATCGGGGCGGCGCTGCCGGCGACACGCCCCGCTACTGGACCCTCGATCCCATCGACGGCACCAAGGGTTTCCTGCGTGGCGACCAGTACGCGGTGGCACTCGGGCTGATCGAGGACGGTGAGGTGGTGCTCGGGGTGCTCGGTTGCCCGAACCTGCCCAGTCCCGACGGCGGGCGCGGGGGGCTCTTCTCCGGCGTGGCTGGGGGCGACGCGCGCTCGTATGCGCTGTGGGACGACTCCGATGAGATCGGGTCACGCGTCTCGGTGGCGCACGTGACGTCGACGTCGGAAGCGCGCTTTTGCGAGTCCGTCGAGTCCGGCCACTCGAACCAGTCCGAGTCGGCGGAGATCGCGAGGCTGCTCGGGATCTCCGGTGAGCCGCATCGCATCGACAGCCAGTGCAAGTACGCGGCGGTGGCGCGCGGCGATGCGTCGATCTACCTGCGCATGCCCACCCGCGCCGACTATCGCGAGAAGATCTGGGACCACGCAGCGGGCAAGATCGTGGTCGAAGCTGCGGGCGGAACCGTCACGGACGTGTTCGGCCGTCCGCTCGACTTCGGCCATGGCCGAACCCTCGAAGAGAACCGCGGCATCGTGGCTACCAGCGGTGCGATTCACGACGACGTTGTTTCCGCGGTGCGCAAGGTGCGCGGAGAGTAGTCACGGCATCGAGATCGAGAGGACCCCATGAATGAAGAACATCCGGCACTGCTCGCCTCCCGCAGCTCCTGGCGTTGCGCCCAGGGTCACGACAAGGAGGGCTGGCTCGACTTGATGGCCGACGACATCTGCATCGAGGATCCGATCGGAGTGGCGCCGACGAACCCCGATGGCAAGGGCATCCGCGGCAAAGCGGCGGTGGCCGAGTTCTACGAGAAGAACATCGCGCAGAACAAGCTGTCGATCACCTGCGAGCAATCGTATCTGTCGAGTTCGGATCGGGAGGCGGCCCACGTTCTGACCTTGGCATCGGAATTCCCCAACGGCGTGACGAGTAGGGTCACGGGGATCTTCACCTACCGGTTGAACGATGCGGGCAAGCTGAATTCGCTGCGCGGCTACTGGAACATGGACGCCATGACATTCGAGCATCCCGAGAGCTAGAAGGGGCTGCCGGATGCGCTTTACCTTCATCGACTCGATGATCGACCCCAGCTTCTACGAGCCGCTGGCCATCGCCGCGGAGGAGGCGGGCTACGATAGTTTCGGCATTCCGGACAGCCTCTGTTATCCAGAGGTATCGGACAGCAGCTACCCCTACACTGCGGACGGAAACCGTGAATTTCTCGACGACAAGCCGTTCATCGAGCCGTTCTCGCTGATTCCCTACCTGGCGGCGGTGACCGAGAAGCTGCGCTTCACGACCTTCGTGGTGAAGCTGCCGATGCGGCACCCGGTGGTCGTCGCGAAACAGGCGGCATCGGTGGCGGTTCTGAGCGACAACCGTTTCGGATTCGGCATCGGTTTGAGCCCGTGGCCCGAAGACTTCCGTGTGGTAGACGTACCGTGGGAGAAGCGCGGTAGGCGCTTCGACGAGCAGATCGACATCGTGCGCGGCCTCACGCGGGGTGGCTATTTTTCTTATGCAGGCGAAATCTACCAGCTCGAGAGCGTGAAGCTCTGCCCGGTGCCGACGCGGCCGATTCCGCTGCTCATCGGTGGGCACAGCAAGGCGGCGCTGCGGCGGGCCGCCCGCGTCGGAGACGGTTGGATGCACGCCGGATCTGGTGGGGGGGAGGACCTCGGTCAGCTGTTGGCGGAGCTTGGGAAGTTGCGAGCCGAGTACGGTCGCGCAAAGGAGCCCTTCGAAGTGCACGCGATCTCGCTGGACGCCTACACGCCGGACGGCATCAAGCGCATGCAGGACATGGGCATCAGCGACGCGATCGTCGGATTCCGCAACTCCTACAGCATGGAGCAGGACACCCAGAGCCTGGAGCAGAAGCTCACGGCGCTTCGCGGCTACGCCGAGAGCGTGATAGCGAAGGTACGCTAGTCGTGTCTCTGGCTGAAGAGCTCGGGCTCGAAGCAGAGTGGCACATGGCGTTCGCGGAGGTCGAGCGCATGCTCGGTGGGCGCGTCGTTGCGGCGGAGCGCCAGGCGCGCTGGCGTCCGGCCTGGTTTCTCGATGTCGACTGCGACGGTGAGATCCGTCGGGTCTACTTCCGCGGCGATCGCGGCGTCGGTGCCATTGCCTTCTACAAGCTCGAGTACGAGTTTCGCGTGCTCCAGGTGCTCGAGGCGCACGGCATCCCGGTTCCGCACGTCTACGGCTATTGCGAGGAGCCGATGGGCATCGTGATGGCGGCGGTGGAGGGGCGCGAGAACCTGGGGAGCGAGCAAGACCCCGCGCTCCGCGCTGCGACGCTCGACCACTACATCGAGCTCCTGCTCGAGATGCATCGCATCGATGTGGCCGCCTTCGAGGCTGTCGGATTGCGCCGGCCGAGGAGTGCAGAGGAGATCGGGCTCGCCGACCTCGACATCTGGGAGAAGGGTTTTCGCAATCAGAAGCAGACGCCCGAGCCGTTGATCGAGTTCGGGCTCCAGTGGCTGCGCGCAAACGTCCCCACGCATCGCACCGCGGTCACCTTCTGCGCCGGTGATTCCGGCCAGTTCCTGTTCGATCGGGGGCGCGTTACCGCCGTCGTCGACCTCGAGCTCGCATTCTTGGGCGACCCGATGGCAGATCTGGGGGCGCTGCGCAGCCGAGACATCTCCGAACCACTGGGCGACCTGTCTCACGCCATGCGTCGCTATGCCGAGCTGTCCGGAGAGCCCATCGATGTGCCGGCGATGAACTACCACACCGTGCGCTTCGCCCTGGACACGCCGCTCGCCGTCGCGCCGCTCTGCGCGGCGGCGCCCCCTGGCCTCAACTACGTGCAGTATCTGGGATGGAACCTCGTCTACGGGCGGCTCCCGATCGAGGGCATCGCGGAGATCGAAGGCGTAGAGCTGGAGCGCCCGACGCTGCCAGAGGTGGCGTCGACCGGTGGGCCAACGCCGCACGACGTGCTCGTGCGGGCGCTCGAGAGCGAGTGCGGCGACAGCTACGAAGTGGATACGGCGCTTCGACTGGCGCAATACGCCCGCGAGATCGATCGGCGTGGCGCGCGAGTCGAAGCCGAGGATCTCGAGGAAGCCTCCGCACTCGTCGGACGCAGGCTCTCGAGCTGGTCCGAGGCCGACGCCGAGCTCGAGAAGCTGGTGGCGAGAGATTGGCGCGGGCGTCAGGCGGAGCTTCTCGGCTACTTCTACCGTCGCACCTTGCGGCAAGAGGCCCTGCTACATCCGGCCATGCGCGAGCTTCAGGACGTCGAGTTTCAGCAGATCCGGCTCTAGAGGCCCGGGGTCGGTAGCCGAGCGATGGATCTTGGATGGGTTCGTACGACGCCGGAAGCCGGAGCAGGGGCTGCTGCGGCGGGTCCCTGCACTGCACGATCGCGGGCCGTCAGTTGGGCAGGGCCTCGCTGCTCGCGGCACCGGGCGAGCGATTGCTGGGGGAGAATACGGCGCGCAGCAGCGAGTAGACCACGACGGGATCGACGGCGAGCCGTGCGGCACTTGTCGGTCTGAGGCGGCCGATTTCGCGCAGGTAGCCGAGAATGTCGCTCGGGCTGGCGCCGCGGACCCTCTTGAGAACCCGGTGCCCCTCCTGATAGAGCATGGAGCGCAGCCAGCCGTCGAGCTCGGGGGCACCGATTTGCGCCAGCGACTTCGCGCGCTCGTACGGCGCAGTGATCGCCTCGAGGTTGTCGCAATGGTCGGCCATGCACGCCTGCATCGTCACCCCGCTCGAGTTGCGGCGCCACACAGATGCGACTTCGTCGACGAAGCCCACCTGTCTGCCCAGAATCAGGCGATGGAGCGACTCCCAATCGGAGCTCACGATTTCGCTTCGATAGAAGTCGTGCCGTATCGCTTCGCGACGATCGAAGATGCAGGCATTGTGGTAGAACCCCACCTCGCCCAAGGGCAACCGGAGAAAGAGGTCGTTTCCGTTGAAGACTCCGCCGGTGAGTGAGCGGTTCTTCAACGGCTCCCGAAGCACATTCGTATTCTCAGCCCGTTTCTGGATACGCCCGAAGACCAGCACGAGCTCCGGGTGGTTCGTCACCAGCTTCATTGCGTTGGAGACGTAGCCCCGGTTCACCAGGTAGTCGTCGCCATCGAGGGCAAGGGCCCAATCTCCGGTGGCGAGGTCGTTCAGGAGGCGCCGGTAGTTGGCAACACGCCCCAGATTGTGCTCGTTGCGGCGCACTCGCAGGCGGGGGTCTCCGGCATGGCGCACCAGCAGCTCCTGCGTTTCGTCGTCAGAGGCGTCGTCCGAGACCACCACCTCGAGATCCGGATGGTCCTGTGCGAGTGCGCTCTCGACGGCGTCGAGCACGGTCTGCGCCTGCCGGTAGGTTGTGATGAGGATGGAGACTTTCATGGGCAGTGCGGCTCCGCGTGCATGCGCCGTGGATACACGATTGCGTGGACCCGAGTCTAGCGGCAGCGCTTCTCCTGGGAGAGCGCCTCGTCCCGGAAGCGACGGATCACCGTGCTTTCTCCCCCCCCCTCGGGCCCAGTGGTCGCAATGGCCACGCACCGGTCCCAGCGGAAACCCAGCTGAGCCTCCTCGGTGTGAAATTTCTTGCGCAGCGGGCCGCTGGCGCGGGATGGATCGGAGTTTCCCGGAGATGGCTGATAGGGGAAGAAGATCCCTCATGCGGGCCTCACGACCTGCCGAAGGGTCCAGCACGATGCGCCTGGGATTTCTGCTGCTGCTGCTCGGCTCGTGCTTCCTGTTCGTCGGCCTCCCGGCCGGGGCAACGGGCCTGTACCTGACGACGGCCCAGGCCGCTGGCACCGACGGCGACGATCAATACCTCGACGGCGACGTCTTCCTGGTGGACGGCGATGCCCCGCCGAAGTCGCCGTCGCTGCAGGTCTTCGACGAGGGCCAATTCGGGAGTGCTGCCGAGGTGAATGCCTTCGCGCTGCTCCTGAGCGGCAACTACCTCCTATCGTCGTCCGCCAACGAGGTGCTCGCGGGTGTGACGGCGAATGCCTCGAGCCTGATGGAGTGGGATCCGGTCGCCGAGACCGCGAGCCTGTTTCTCGACGGCAGCGGGCTTCCCGGCGGCGGCACCGGCAATTTCGACGCCGCCCACTTGCTCGACAACGGAAACCTCGTCTTCTCGTCGGACGCCGACGAGACGCTCTGGGACAACGGCGATGTGGTCGAGTACAACCCGTCGGGCGTGACCGTCGACGGCCTCGCTGCGAACGCGATTCGCATCCTGCTGTCGGAGTCCGTCGAATTCGGCGGCGAAAACGTCAACGTAGACGGGATCTCGTTCTCGAGCGACGGAGATCTGCTGCTCTCGTTCTCGGAGAACTCGGTGACCCTCGGCAGCCAGACCTTCCTCGACCAGGACATCCTCGAGGTCAACGGCGTGGGCAGCTACAGCCTGTTCTTCGAGGGCGACGCCGAGATGCAGGACACCGGCGGTGACGTGAACGGCTTCGCCTTCACATTGCAGAACGTCGTGATCCCGGAGCCCGGCACCGGGCTGCTGCTCGGGCTGGGCCTTTTCGGCCTCTGCGGGCGCCGCCGCTCCTAGGCGAGGCTCTGCGCGCTACTGCCGTGTGCCTCTCCCCTCTCGGGGGCTGCTCGTCGCAATCGCTACCGAGCGCCCATTCCCAGAAATCCCAGATGCCGAAGACGGTGCCTTCAGTGGGAAGCTCTGGGGCTCAGTGCTGGGCGCGCCGCCCCTGGGCGAATCCAATCGTCGCAAGACCCACGACGAAGAGCAGGGACGCGCCGGGCTCGGGGATCACGCCGACCGTCTCGAAGCGCTGGTCGACGACCGACAGCGCGGCCAGGGTGCCGCCGACATCGGCCCCGAGTTCGATGAACAGCGACACGCCGAGATGGTCCACCGGCGCAAAGCGGATCGACACCTCCTGGGCGGGGTCACCCTCCCCGAAGCTCAGCTGCATGTCCAGGCCGAGGGCAGGAAGCTCCTCGTCGATCGCGATGCTGCCGTTCCCGATTACGACGCCGTTCCCGAAGAGCGTTGCGCTGGAGATCTGGCGACTCATCTCGCCCCAGACGTCGTAGGCCATCGAAAGCGTGCCCGCTCCGCCTTGACCGATGCCGATCGGTCCGACCAGCCGGAAGCCGTCGGCGACCTGGCCCGCGTCCGCCACGACCTTGTAGTCGGCGAGGTTCGTGCTCAGGTCGCCGCTGATCGTGATGTCGAAGCCGTCGAACTGGAGG
>JAFDDG010000119.1 GCA_019310965.1 Deltaproteobacteria bacterium | reverse complement strand
GGCGTGTATGGCGATCAGCGCCCCCGATGGAGCGTAGAGTGCCAGTTGCGGCGACAGGGTAGTGGTGTTGATTTCTGCGAGTCGCAGCTCGATGTGGTCACCGATGCTGGCCGTCAACGTGTAGCTGTCGAGGTCGCCCAGGTCGATGGTCTCCGAGTGGACGCCATCGTTGATTAGTGAACCGTGCTCATTGGCTCCGGGGATGCGGGCGTAGTACAGCGTATAGCTACCCCCTGCGGAGAAATTGTCTTCAACCAGTACGCTGAAGGTTCCGGTCTCAGCGACGTCGTGTGCGATCTCAGCGACGCAGCAGTCGGCGTCTGTAGCGATGAGCAGATCGGAGGGTGAGCGGAGCTCGATCCGCGGGCTAAACGCGGTGGGGCCCGTGTCCGCGATCCGCAGCTCGATGTGATCTCCAACCGTTGCAGTGAACTCGTAACTGTGCTGGCCCGTAGTTACGATCACTCCGGAAACGCTCCCGCCGTTCGGGAGGGGGGTCGCCGCGCCTGCGCTCTGTGCGCTGGCGACGAGCGTCGCTGCGAGGAGGAGGAGACTCGGGGTACGTCTACGCGAGAAGCGGGATCGGATCGGCATTCGGCGGCCTCTGGAGGAGCTGCAGCATCAGTTCGACAGGTGATGCATAGCACTCTCACTCCAGACGTGGTGTCAGGTCAACCTCATCACCCGGATCGCGTTGGCTCTCGTCGAGCGGCTGTTCGATGTGTCTCTTGGCTAGGCTGCGGCTGGATTCATCTTGTTCTCGTTCCCAGGCCGCGCTCGATTCCAAAGTTTCCGCGGTGGCGATTCTGTGGGGGATTCGATCGAACGAGCCCCCTCCGGCCCCATCGACGATCGCCCCCAACGTGCCCGACACCGGGTTGACCGAATTCACGGTGCTCAGACCTCGGGAGGTTGGGTCACCATCCAGAGCGTTCGCTCGAGTGCGGCTTTCCGCAGTGCCGGTGCTTGCTGCTGGTATTCCGGGTCCGCTGCAAGTCCGATGAAGGCCTCGATGTCGGGAAAACGAACCATCACTACCTGGTCCCAAGTTTCCCCTGAAAGGGTCGGGCCGCCTGGGGCGAGGTAGAAGATCTCGCCCCCCTGCCGGGCGATGAGTGGAGCAGCGAGGGCGCCGTATCGTGCGAAGGCTTCGCGGCCTCCCGGCTCGCGAAACTTCAGCAGATTGAGCATCACGACCGGTCCCGGGCCCACCTTGTCGCGAAGCGCCTCGACCTGCTCGGTGGAGGGTGTGAGATCGGTTCTCGTCATGAGGACAGCCTCACTGACTGAGCCTGGCAGGCGGATCCAGGTTGCCTTGCCCCGCCCCGGTCGTAGTCCGCCTTCTATGGTGGAGCTACCGCCGCCGAGAGGTCCAGGCGCGAAGTCCGGTCGGGCTGGCGCTCCGCGTGGTCGGTCGCCGTTGCCCGCCCGGCCGCTGCCAAGCCGGGGGCGCCAGGGCGAGGCCCGGGGCCCCGCTCGTCTTCGATGTTCGCCGCTCGCCCGCACGGTGCTGATAGAATCGAGCCCCCGTCAGGTGACCCAGAGGAGGACTCGATCATGAAAGCTGCGGTGCTGCGCGAAGTGGGCAAACCCTTCACCATCGAAGAGGTCGAGGTCGACAACCCGGGACCGCGCGAAGTGCTCGTCCGCACCGCGTTCGCCGGCCTCTGCCACAGTGACATGCACTTCCAGGAGGGCCTCTACCCCTGCGCCACCCCCATCGTGCTCGGCCACGAGGGCGCCGGAATTGTCGAGGCTGTCGGCAGCGACGTCGGCTACGTCCAGCCCGGTGATCACGTCATCACCTGCGTCTCGATTTTCTGCGGCCAGTGCAAACAGTGCTTGTCTGGCAATCCGCATCGCTGCAGCAAGGAAGGCGTCACCCGCACCGCGAGCGACCCGCCTCGCCTGCGGCAGCCGGGCGGCGACATGCACCAGTTCATGGAGCTCTCGTGCTTCGGCGAGCAGATGCTGGTCCACGAGAACGCCGTAGTGAAGATCACGAAGGACATCCCTCTCGACCGCGCGGCGCTGATCGGCTGCGGAGTGACCACGGGCGTGGGCGCGGTGCTCAATACCGCGAAGGTCGGGCCCGGTTCGACGGTGGCCGTGGTCGGTTGCGGCGGAATCGGCTTGAATGCGCTGCAGGGCGCCCGCCTCGCCGGTGCGGAGCGCATCATCGCGGTCGATCGCATCGCGTCGAAGCTGGAGCTCGCCGGTCGCTTCGGCGCGACGGACGTCGTCGATGCCTCCAACGGCGATCCCGTCGCGCAGGTCCAGGAGCTCACGGGCGGCGGTGTCGATTACTCTTTCGAAGCCATCGGCCTCAAGGAGACGGCGGAGCAGTGCTTCGCCATGCTCGCGCCCGGCGGTACCGCCACGGTGATCGGCATGATCCCCCTCGGAACGAAGATCGAGCTGCACGGTGTCGACCTGCTCAGCGAGAAGAAGATCCAGGGCTCGAATATGGGATCGAACCGGTTCCGAACCGACATGCCGACCTACATCCAGCTCTACCTCCAGGGACGCCTGGAGCTCGATCAGCTTCTGTCGCAACATCTCCAGCTCGACGAGATCAACGAGGGCTTCGAGGCCATCAAGGGCGGCGAGGTGGCGCGGAGCGTCTTGGTGATGGAGGCGTAGCCACCGTGAGTGAACTTCGAGACAAGGTCGCCGTCATCACAGGGGGTGCGAGCGGCGTGGGGCTGGGGATCGCGAAGGCGCTCGCCTCGGATGGTGCCCAGGTTGTCCTGTCGGACGTCGAGACGGCCAGGTTGTCCTGTCGGACGTCGAGACGGCTGCGCTCGAGCGGGCGGAGCGCGAGCTGGAGAAACTCGGTTCGCCTGTGAGATCTCGTGCTGCCGATGTGGCAGATGCAGAAGCCGTGCAGAAGCTCCACGACGATGTCATCGCCGAGTTCGGCCGCGTAGATCTACTGTTCAACAACGCGGGCGTGGCCACCTACAACCGCATGATCGACACGACCAGCCGAGACTGGCAGTGGGTGCTGAGCGTCAACTTGATGGGGGTTGTGCACGGGATCAACGCGTTCCTGCCCACCATGCTGAAGCAAGAGACCCGGTCGAGGATCGTGAATACCGCTTCTCCCGCGGGCTTGATCAGTCGGTTGCCGTACCAGGGCCCGTACGCGGCGTCGAAGGCCGCCGTGATCTCACTATCCGAAACTCTCGGGGCTGAATTGGAGATGATGCGGGCACCCGTGGGCGTTACGGTCGTGCTTCCCGGAAAGGTGTACAGCGCGATCAACCAATGTGACCGAAACAACCCCTATGGCGAGAAGCAGACGTTTCGTTCGGACGAGGTTCGCGAGTATCGCGAGTTGATCGGGAGGGAGTTCGAGAAGGACGCTCTGTCCGCAGAAGAGTTCGGTGTCCAGGTGGCGGAGGCGATCCGCGAGGAAAGGTCCTTTGCCGTGAGTCACGGCGGGTTCTTTCGTGCTGTCGTCGCGCAGCGAAACGAGCGGGTGCTGGAAGAGGCCTACGGCTCGAGCTCGCAGTGAGCGTCTGGTTCCGCTGGTGAGCTACCCCGGTTTCTCCGGAGGCTCTATTCTCTGAGAGAGATGGAGCCACCGGGAAAGCCGGAGCGGTTCACGCTGAGCCCTGGCCGCACGGTCGTCTCACCGCGCAGGCACGACGGGAGACACCATTTCCAGCGAACGCTCCAAGGCGACACTGCCCATCCTGTTCAGTGTCGTCATCGTCGACCTGATCGGGTTCGGAATCGTCGTTCCCGTGCTGCCCTACTGGGCGCGCGAATTCGGGGCGAGCGGGCTCGAACTCGGGCTCGTGCAGTCGTCCTACGCGCTGGCCCAGTTCGTGGCGGCGCCGCTCTGGGGCAGGCTCTCCGACCGGATCGGGCGCCGCCCGGTGATGCTGGGGACCATCGCGGGCACCGCTCTCTCGCTGGCCTGGCTCGGCTTTGCGAATTCGCTCGCGGCCCTGCTCGTGGCCCGGCTCCTGGCCGGCGGCTTCGCTGCCAATGTAAGCGTGGCCACGGCCTACGTCACCGATATCACTGCCGAGGAGGAACGCACGCGCTGGATGGGCATGATCGGCGCGAGCTTCGCCGTCGGCTTCACGCTCGGCCCGCCGCTCGGCGGCTTCCTCGGCAGCTTCGGCTACGACGTGCCGATGTTCTTCGCTGCCGGGCTCGCAACACTGAACCTGGCGGTCGGCTTCTTCGTGCTGAAGGAGCCCGAAGGTGGCTCCCAGGATGCGGGCGCGACCGCCGAGCCTCGCGGCCGCTTCGAGCTGCTGAAGGACGTCTCCGTCCGCCGGCTCTTTCTCTGCTACCTGCTCTTCTCGTTAGCGGTCACCCAGCTCGAGAATATGTTCCAGTACTACATGATCGACGCGTTCCAGTGGGACGTGTTCGAGGTCTCCTGGATCCTGTTCGGCATGGCCATCGTCATGGGCAGCATCCAAGGCGGCGGCATGAAGAAGCTGGCCGAGCGCTACCCGGAGCGCGTGCTCGTGACTGCGGGCGGCGCCATCATGGTGCTGGGCTTCTTCTTCGTGCCGGTCCCGGGCTCCGTCGCCTGGCTGATGCTGCCTCTCTTCTTCTTGGCCGTGGGCCGCGGCGTCTCGCAGCCTTCTCTGATGGCGCTGGCGTCGTTCCAGGCCGAAGCCGGCGACCGCGGCTCGGTGATGGGCACTTTCCAGTCGGCGGCCTCGCTAGCGCGTATCTTCGGACCCGCGATTGCCGGGCTCCTCTACGACTTCTCGCGCGAGCTTCCCTTCCGCGTGGGCGCCGCGTTCATGCTTGCGATGACTCTGGTGGCACTGACGCTGCCGCGGGGTGCGGGCGGCAAGGAGCCGGTGCCGCCGGCCGGCGAGCCGTCGGGCGAAGACACCGCCTGAGCACGTGGCCGGGCGATCTGTGAGGCCGCGCCGCAGGATTCTTCTCGCATCACGGCGCGAAGCTCGACCGACCCCTGATGGCCCAACGCCCTTCTTCGAAGGTCAGCACGTAGAGTGATTCGAAGGCGGCGATCTCGCTGCCGTCCGCGCGCAGGCGGACAAAGGTCGTGACGACATGAACTTTCGTGTCGTCGCCCTGGACGATCTCCCGGCGTGTCCACTCGCTGCGATGCCAGGTCGGATCGAGCACCTCGCGCAGGCGGAGGCGTCGCTCGCTCTCCGGTGCTGCCAGAATCGGCATCGCCTCGAGTGCATTCTGCCAGAGGGTGATCTCACCACTCGCAAGCCTGAAGTGAGGAAAGTGATACGTAGCCACATGCCGTTCCATGTCGAGATCGTTGAGTGCGTTCATATACTGATCGAGCACGGCCATCACCTGCTCGTCGCGCGTCATTTCGGTGCTCGCCGTGCTGGCCGACAGCAGCCCGATCGCGAGCAGGACGAGGCCACTCAGCGGCCCTCGTCTTTCAGTACGCATTCCCATTCCCCGCCTCCCTTCGGCGCGCGTACGACCGAGCAATGGGAGCCCCGCCCGTGCCGCGCAATGTCGATCGTTGAGGGTGTTGCGCTCCGTTTCATCGTAGAGCGCTCGTCCGGTCGAAGACACCTGCTCCGGTCGGATGCCGCCAGGCACAGGAACCCACCTCAGGATGGTGGTGATGTCGGTGAGCCGCTTGCGACCCATTCGGGTGCCGCCGGCCCGAAGCTCTGCGTGGCTCTCGTGGGCTCTCACCTCCCGAGGGTCCGTCATACGGCTGATGCGGGCGGCGGGATCTTGGTGGACGATGACCCCAGGGCCCGCGGCATCGCAGGCAGTCCAGCGAGCGAGTCGGCAGCCCCGAGGAGAAAAGACATGTTCACGAGTACCGTTCTCGCAAGTGTCGTGGCAAGCGCAACCCTGATCGCGTCGGTCGCCCTTCTGGTGGCCCTCGAATCCTGAACGGTTTCGCGCATCGCCAAGGAACCCCACTCTGAACCTTCGGTGGGCGGTTTCCACGGTTGGGATGTTCCGGGGCTGCCCCCTTGCGCCGGCGTGATACGCTGCTCCCATGCAGCCCGAAGACCGCCGAGTCCAGCGCGAGGGCGCCGTGTACACGGTGTTGGCATTGCTGCTGCTTGCGACGTGGGCGGGTGGCTGCGGCCCGGCAGATGTCGAGCCGGAGTACCAGACCAGCCTCAGCGCTCGGTCCCACATCGACCTTTCCCCCGAACTCGCATGGCAGAATCTCCGAGACCTCACGCTGGCGAAGCACTACGTCCCCGGAGTGGTCGACGTCGAGATGACGACCGAGCGGACCGAGGGAGTCGGCGCGAGTCGCCGGATTCTCAAGGACGACGGCGCCACGATGGACGAGACGGTGGTCGACTGGCGCGAGGGCGAGGGCTTCGCGTTTCGTTTTCACCGCGGCGTGGAAGGGCCCCCCGCGCCCTTCGAGCGGGCCGGCTTCGTGTACGAACTGCAACCCGACGGGACCGGCTCTGAGGTGATCACGACGCTGAGCTACACGGTGCGCTGGGGTGCGATGGGACGTCTGCTCGATCGGTTCGTGCTTCGGCGCCAGATCCAAGCCGAGGTGGAAACCATCGCCAGCGGGCTCGCGCGCTACTACGAGTCGGAAGCTGCAACCCACTGAGCGATGTGGAGAGTTCTCGGGGATATCACACCCGGCGCCGACGGTGTCCGCCGTCAAGCTCTCGATGTCGCCCCGTTGCACGAGTGCACGGCCGTACTCGGCCCAGTCGCTCAATCGGTCTTTCGTCTCGTACCTGGGGCGCACCCACGACCGAGCAGTCAGAGCCCAGCCCGTGCCGCGCAAGCACGATCGTTGAAATCGCCCTCATGGAGCCTGATTCTCGAGTTGACTGAAGCACTCATCGGTCACAAGGGAAACGCAGCTGCTTCTCATCAAACTTGTTAGTGACCTGCGGGCGAGTACCAGATGGGCGCCGTCCAGGCGCGTTCCTGGCCCTGCTTTGCGATGCTGGCGTCGGCGCAGAACGCGGGCTTCTCGCCGGGCCCGGTGTTGGCGCAGGCCCAGCCGGTGTGGCGGCAGCTCGGGTTCTCGACCACGCGGGCGTAGTAGGTGGCACCCTCCTCGGGCTTGAAGTTCGGGTCCTGCCAGACGCCGCAGAGCGTCGTGGCGCCCTTGCCTTTCGGCGTGCACGTGTCGAGGTTGACGCTGGCGTCGTTCTCGCCGCCCGCGACGTCGAAGACCTGCTGGTGGAACTCCGCGCCCTCGCCGGCCCACACCTTGATGATCTGCGCACGCTGGAGGAGGCCGCTCGGGTGCTTCTTGGTTCCGGGGTCGCTGGCGGCGGAGACGACAAAGCGGGGGGCGGCGTCGCTCTTTCGCGCGGGCAGGTCCGCGCCCATGGGAACGCCCTTGGCGTAGCCCTGCGCGACGAGGTCGCGGTGGCTGCACAGGTCCTCGGGCAGGTGCCAGCCGCCGAAGAAGCGGACGCTCATGCGCGGCCCGCTCGTGGCGAAGGTCTCGCGGCGCTGCATGGCGTCGAAGAGCGACTCGCGAGTGTTCTCTTCGGACCACACGGCCGCCAGTCCCCCGCTCGTGTCGCGGCCGGGATCGTACGGGGCGGGCTGGCGCGCGATGCCGTCTCTCACCCACTCGTCGGTGTCGCCTGCGCTTCCGTCGTGGGCGTCGGTGCTGCCGATGAAGCTGAACTTGAAAGGGTTCACGCCGATGCGGCGCTGCTCGGCGAGGCCCGAGGCCAATGCGGTGCGGGCGTAGTCCTGGCGCGAGACGCATCCCTTGCCGGAGAGGGCGCCGACCCCGACACCGTCCTTGCAGTCTTCGTGCTCGGCCCCCTGCCACTTGCGGAACTTCTCGAACTCGCAGAGTTCGTCGGTGGTGCCGAGCACGTTCCACAGGCCGTTGCGGCACTCGGAGTCGCCCTTGAACTGGAAGATCTCGACCACGGGCTCGATGCGGGCTCGCAGCCGCGCCAGGTCGGCCTGCTTCGCGGGGTCCGTCTCGCCGTCGTAGTCGAGCCGAAACATGCGGCCGTTGCTGAGGTTCGAGTTGTGGGGAATCGTGAGCACGTCGCAGCCGGTCCCGGCGTCGGTGCACTCGCTCTCGAGCCGCTGCCACATGGCGTAGACCGAGGGCTCGACGTTCCACGGAATCGGCAGCCCGATCACTGCCTCGCTGCGGAAGATGACGTTGTGGTGGACCTTGGCGTTGTCCGGCGTCGGCGAATACTCGTAGCCCACGAACGCGGTGAACTCGCAGGGATCGTTCGCTTGTGCCGCCGCGTTGCGCGCCTCCTTCCAGGGCGAGGCGGCCGCCGCGGCGCAGCGGGCGCCGTCTTCGCCGCAGAGCTCGGACGAGTACATGTCCTGGAACTTTGCGCCGATGCCCTGGCTCAACTCGACGAGGTTCTTGGGAGCTTGCGGCTCGCGGACGCGTCGACAGAGCGCGCTCCCGTACTCCTCGGTGCCCGGGGTGGTGCAGAGGGAGACGGCACCGAGGGCCTCGGCGTGGTCGGTGACGGCGGCGAAGTCGAGGGGCCGTTCGAGACGCGCAGGCTTCGGCGGGAGCGTCCCGGACTGCTGCCGGACCTCGAGGGTCTCGCCCCGGGCGAAGCGGTAGGCGTCGTTGGGGCGGTTAGTCGTGCCGAACAAGTAGGCGTCCGCCGAGACCGCCGTGTGGATGTGGAGATCCCCAAAGAAGGCCTGGCGCTCGGGGTCGTTGTCGGGACACTCCGCGGCGCCCGTCACGTCGGGAGTCGCGAGGAAGAGCAAGGCGGCCAGCCGGAAGCCGAGGTGAGCCATGGTGAGTCCTCTTCGGGAGGAAGCTTATCCCAGGATGCGTCGCATGCTCGGAGGCGTTGCGATCCTGCTGGCGATAGCGCTGACCGCGGCCGAGCGCACGCAGCTCCTCACCTCGCTCGGCGTGCAGAGCGCGCTACTCGCCTGCCTCGGCCCGGCGGCGGGGGCGCTCGCGATCGACGCCGTCGAGTGTCAAGGAAGGCTGGGGGGTGGCCTCTACTGTCGGAAGGTGGCGTGACGCCGGGCTGGGTATTGGCACACTTCGAGGCGATGTTCAGATCGGGCAATCGAGTAGTTGCTCGAGGTGGGAGATCATGAAGTTTTCGTAGAGCATGGTCTCCGGGACGTCGCTGCCTTTGGCTCGCAGGTCTTTGAGGATCTTGACCAGCACGGTGCCGCGCCAGAAGGTGGCGAAGACTTCGTGGTAGTGGAAGCGGTGGACTTCGTGGCCGCCTCTCCGTTGGTACTCGGCAATGAGTGCTTCGCGGGTGGGGGTACCTTCGAGGCGTGGGAGGTTCTGGCCTTCGTGGGCGCGGAGGTCGGAGATGTAGAGAGAGGCCAGGTCGAGCTCGGGGTCGCCCAGATAGGCCATCTCCCAGTCGAGGAGCGCGGTGAGTTGGTGGTCGGAGGCAGGGTCGAATAGGGCGTTGCCGAGCTTGGCGTCGCCCCAGCAGAGGCAGTGGCGTTTCGCTGGCTCGGCGTGGGCGCCGAGCCAGCCGAGGGCAGCGTCCAGGACGGGGTGGGACTCGGACGGGTCGTCCTTCATCCAGCGCTCGTGGTAGCGGGTCCAGTAGTCGAGGCGGGGCTCGCGCAGGTCGTCGAGCTCGAGCTCTTCGATCGGGGTGTCGTGGAGTCGAGCCAGGGCGTCGATGCTGTCGGACCAGATCTGGCGGCGGGCCTCCGGGGTGGCGTCTCGATAGAAACCTTCTCCGTGGTAAGAGGGGTGGTCCAGGGGAGCGCGGCCGGAGACCTGGCGCATGACGAAGAAGGGGACGCCTAGTATGGACGGGTCGGATTCGAGCCAGAGGGGCTCGGGGACGGGAGCGTCGCTGTATCGGTGGACGGCTCGAAGGACGCGGAACTGTCGGCCCAGGTCGTACTCGGGGAACACGCCGGGGCCATCGGGGGCGGCGCGCAGCACGCCGGCCAGGGCACCCGTGGACCAGGTGGCCTCGAAGAGCTGGGTCTCGCTGGAGGCGCCGGCGCTGGGACGGAGCAGGTTGCCGAGGCGGAGATCGTGGGCATCCGGGATCTTGGCTTGGAGCCAGCGGGTGAGTGCTTCTTTCAAGAGCCCGGGGTCTCGCGCCGGAAGCGGCGCATGCCGGCGGAGGTCCAGTTGTCCCGGTCCTCGCCCCAGGCGGTCTGGCCGTCGTCGAGCTGCCACTCGGTGAGGCAGTTCCAGGCCAGCAGGTTCGGATACATCATGAAGTGCAGGCGGTTCGCGCAGCGGCCCTCGGCGTGGAGGTGGCGGCCCTTCTCGTCGCTCGCTTCGATCAGGAGGCGGGTGGGCGCGTGGCCGGCGCGTTCGACGACGCGACGTTGGCCAGAGGCGAGCTTGGAGACGACGCCATCGCGCAGCAGGTAGCCGCCGATGACGTCGCAGTCGCCCTCGCCGCTGTCGAAGCCGACGATGTGGAAGCCGGAGCTCTCTGAGGCGGCGCCGTAGCTGTAGCAGCTGTGGCCGGCGCCCCCGCCGTGGAAGCCCCCGCCCATCTGGGGGCGCACGTGCCAGGAGCGGTCGCGCATGCCGAAGCCGGCCACCGGGATGGTCTGGTCGCCCAGTTGGATCTCGCCGCGGACGCTGCCGAGCTGGTCCAGGTGGGCATCGCCCAGGTAGTTGGGCTCGTGGATGCCGGTGAAGCTGAGATCGACCCGGGCGTAGCCGTCGTCGGGATCCTGGTACTGGATTCGGTAGCCCCTGGTGGGTTCGCTGCAGCGCATGCGCATGCCGTTGGGCAGGGAGAGGTCGACCAGGTCGCCCTCGGGCAGGGGCAGGTGCCAGAGGATCTTCTGGTAGAGGCAGTTGGAGAGCTCGTCACCGCTGCCGTCCCAGACGTAGGCGGAGGACATGCAGACGCCCTGGTTGGTGCGGGCGAAGACGCTGAACTGGGCCGAGAGGTTGCGCTCCGGGACACTGATGTCGAACCACCAGGTCTCGCTCCAGAAGGGATCGTCGCTGGTGGGCGTGTGGATCTTGTCGTCGGGGTGGCTGGCGTCGCTCACATCGGGTCCTTTCGCAGCGAACTCACTCGATCAAGTCGCCTCGCCCGAGCCCATCTTCGGCAGCTGCATCCCGATCGACTGTTCGCCCTCGGGCGTCTGGAAACCGAGGTCGAGCCAACGACGCATGAGCCGGCGGGAATCCGAGTCTGCCATCAAATGGTCGAAGCGATGCTGCTCGTGCCGCAGTTGCGGGAGGGTTTCGCGTTCGGCGTAGTTCATGACACGCTTGATTTCGGCGATGGCGCGAGCAGGGAAGCCTGCAATGCGCCGTGCGAGTCGATCGACATGAGGTCCGATCTCGTCCGGCGAAAGTGCGCGATTCACCCAGCCGAGCCGTTCCGCCTCCACAGCGGTAAAGTCGTCCCCGCCGAAGATGATTTCGCTTGCACGGGCGCGTCCCACCAACCGCATGAGGCGTACTGTTCCGCCGACACCCGGGAGGAGACCCATCCCGACCTCCGGCTGTCCGAAGACCGCCCGTCCGCGGACCGCGAAACGCATATCGCACGCGAGAGCAACCTCGCTGCCGCCGCCACGCGCATAGCCTTCGATCTGCGCGATCGTCACCTTCGGCATCGTGCGAAACCGGTCCATGCACGCATGGATCCAGGGGAGTTCGTCGGGCGGCTCGGCTGCAGCGGGCGTCTCGGGGACCCCGACCATCGCTTCGACATCACCGTGGGCGATGAAGAAATCCGGGTTCGCGCTGCGCATGACCAACACACGCACGGCATCGTTCGCCTCGACTTCGCGACCGAGCGTGTCGAGCGCGACCAGCAGTTCGCTGCCGAGCAGGTTCATCGGCGGATTGTCGATCGTGGCGATCGCCACACCACCACCAATCTCGATATGAATGAGCTCGCTTTGCATCGCAATCGTCTCCTCGATCGGGAATGAAGCTAGCCTGGCGGATCAGGGGTGGCGAATGCAACGCTGACAGATGGGAGGGGTGTCATTTCGGCAGGCGAGACGAATACGACTGGCGCGTGCACGAGGCCCGGTTCAACGCCTGCGACCAGGGGATGGCTCGCGTGCAGGGCGAGCAGATGCACACTTTCCACATGCGCACGCCGCACGCCGAGAGGCTGTGGTGGTGCACTTCACACAGCTCTTCGCGTCTCCCACTCCGGACGGTCCGGATCCCGATGCGGGTGTCACCGACGACGACCGGCGTACCAACATCATTTACCGGTCCGCCCGCCCCTGTGCGCTTCCTCCTACAGCGTCGTGCTCGAGCTCATGCGCGAGCGGACGAGCCAGGCCGCCAGAGCCAGCAGGACCGCGCTGAGGGCGGCGAGGCCCCAGGCGTTCACGGACGGAACCTTCTCGTGGATGATCGTCTTGTACGACGGCACGCACAGCAGCAGATCCTCGCGAACGTTCAACGGCCAGGCGCCGAACTGGTCGACGAATCCGTGTTGCTGGTCCCAATCGACTTTGGGGTTGATGTCGTAGCAGGCCAGGTGCTGATCCGGATCGACCATCGGCCAGACCTCCTCACCGACCGTCTTCTCGACCGGGTTGCACCAGACCCTGGGCTCGAGCACGTCGACGGACACCAGTCCGAACTGATCCAGAAGATCCTTGTTCAGGTCCGGGTTTGGGCCGGTTGCGGGGTAGCAGAGGTAGTGGTGCTGCTGGAATGGGAAACCCTCCTCGTCCTTCTCGGCCGGCGTGAGCAACCAGTGGAAGGGGCCGTTCTGGACCCACCACTCCTCCTCGCCGAACTGGTTCCCGACCCCGATCCGCGGCGCGACCGACGGCAACCCGGTCGGCTCGAGGCGGTACCACACCTGGTGCTCGAAGGGGTCTTCGATGCCCTCCGGGATCTTGTCGACCGGGTTCGAGATGCGGTCGATCCGGTCGAGATGCACGGGAAGCGGGCTCGTGGTCTGGCACTGGCCGGTGCCGGAGCCCGGCGGTGAGTCGCAGTCGGCGTCGACCGCACAGAAGTTCCCAGCCGTCTCGGCCGGGGCGGCGCAGGCGCGATGGAACTGATCGACGAGCCCGACGTTGATGTCCACGGGAACGTCATCGACGTCGTAGACCTTGTAGTGATTGATGGGATAGAGCACAGGCTGAACCAGGTGCGGCCCGACATGAGTGATGCTGGTGACCTTCGAGTTGCGCGGCAGGCCACCGAAGGGACCACACCCCGGACCGCCGCTGCCCACCGGTAGCTGGTCGTCGTG
>JAFDDG010000062.1 GCA_019310965.1 Deltaproteobacteria bacterium | reverse complement strand
GAGGAGTTCGCGTTCATCGATCAGCTCTGCGGCGGCCGCCTGGACTTCGGCGTGGGCCGCGGCTACCAGCCCGCGGAGTTTCGCGCCTACGGCATCCCGCTGGAGGAGAGCCGCGATCGCTTCGCCGAGTCGCTCGAGATCATCAAGCGGGCCTGGACCCACGAGAAGTTCTCCTTCAAAGGGAAGCACTTCGATTTTCAGGACGTCGAGGTCCATCCCCGGCCGTTCCAGAAGCCCCACCCGCCCTTCTTCGGTGCGTCCTTCGATCCAGAGACGATCAAGTACCAGGCCATGCAGGGCATGAACCTGCTCTTCTCCCCGCTCCTCGCGGACTCGCAGAAGATCACCGAGTACAAGTCGGTCTTGCGGGAGCACGGACACGATCCGGCCGACTTTCGCGTCGGTGGGCTCGTCTTCGTCTTCGTCGACGAGGACCGCGACAGGGCGCTCGCGACCTTCGAGGAGCCCTGCATGTCGTTCTACCGGACCTTTGCGCAGATGATTCCCGCCCGGGAGTACCCCGAGGCCCATGGCTACTATCGCTACCTTCACGAGAACCTGTCGACGATGGTGGCGGATTACGACGCCGGGCGGCTGAGCTTCAGGGAGATCGTGGAGGAGGGACCGTTCCATCACGGCTTCATCGTGGGGGACCCCGACTCGGTCAAAGACAAGCTGCAGAAGCTGGTCGAGGACTACCAGCTGACCGATGTGCTGTGCTGGACACGGCTCGCCGGCCTGCGACACGACCGGGTGATGCACTCGATGGACCAGCTGGTCAACCGGGTGGTGCGTCCGTTGCGCGAATCTGGAGCCCTCTGATCGCCCGCCGCCTCGCAGGTCCACCGAGGTTGGAGTCCCCCGACCTCGGCGCGGCGCCCCGAGGCTCTGTGCCCTGGCGACTGGCCAACCTACACGACTGACCGACACTTCATTGAGCGGCACGACACCTCGGACACGAGGCGGGAGGAACGACGCGATGCGAGCCTGGCAAACGACAAAATCTGGACGCCCCGGGGACGTCCTCAGCCTCAACGAGGATGCTCCCTCTCCGCAGCCCCTGCCGGGGACCGTCCACCTCGAGGTCATTGCAGCGGGCATTGGGCTCCCCGACGCCTTCATGTGTCAGGGCAGCTATGCCCTCACACCCCCGACATTTCCATTCACCCAGGGCCAGGAAGTCGTCGGCCGCGTCGTTGGCTGGGGTGAAGGTGTCGAGAACCGCAAGGTCGGGGACCGCGTGATGGCGGTGACCAGCTTCTTCACCGGCCATGGCAGCTTCGCCGAGCAATGCCTCGGCCTCGACGACTTCTGCCTGCCGGTGCCCGACGGCATGAGTGACGCGGAGTGCGCCGGCTTCCTGATTCCCTTCCACACCGGGTACATCGCGCTCGTCGCGAGGGGCAAGGTCGAGGCTGGAGAAACGCTCCTAGTGATCGGCGGCGCCGGCGGCACGGGCCAGGCGGCGATACAGATCGGCAAGGCGCTGGGCGCACGGGTCATTGCGACGGCCGGCGGTCCCGAGCGCGCCGAGTTCTGCCGCTCGCTCGGGGCGGATCACGTCATCGATCACCGCACCGAGGACATCGCCGCAGGCGTCAAGGCCGTGACCGACGGCCGCGGCGCCGACGCGATCTACGATCCGGTCGGCGGCGAAGCCTTCGCGAGCGCGATGCAATGTATCGCCCCGGAAGGGCGCATTCTGGCAGTCGGCTTCGCGAGCGGCAGCTGGGGCCAGGTCGACACCGCTCACCTCGTCTACAACGGCTACTCCGTCGTCGGGGTCATCCCGACCCACTACGACCGCGCCTTCAGGGAGCGCGCGCAGGAGTGTCTCCTCGGCTGGTGGAGGGAGGGGAAGCTGCGACCGCGGATCGACGACCTCATTCCCTTCGAAGCACTCCCCGACGCCCTCGAACGCCTGGTCGCCGGTGGGGTCAACGGCAAGCTCGCCCTCGCCGTCGACCCGTCGGCCACAGAGCGGTCGTAGTCTGGAAGGGTGTCGGCGGGAAGGGCCCGTTCGCCGATGTCGAGCACGAGAAGCGGCGATCCATGTATTTCGACCTCGATACCTACCTGAAGGTGTTCCGACGGGCCTTTCGCGAGCCCTACGACTCGCGGCGTAGGAGGCTCACCTGGGCGCTCGCGCTGTTGTTTCCCATCCTTGCGATCTGGGACAGCGTCTTCTTCGCGCTCGACCACGTCTTCTTCCCGGGTTTTCGCCGGGTGGAGATCAAGACACCGGTCTTCATTGTGGGGAGCGCACGCAGCGGCACCACGAACATCCATCGGCTGCTGGCGGGAGACGAGCGTTTCTCCTACTTCCGAACCTGGCAGATCCTGCTGCCCTCGATTCTCCAGAAGAAGATCGTGGGCTGGGTGGCGGCCTTCGACCGCCGCTGGCTCCGGGGTGCGATCGAAGCGCGCATCAATGGCCGCCAGGATCGGGCCTTCGCAAAGGCACGCCGCATGCACGATTGGCGCCTCGACGGTGCCGAGGAGGATGGCTTCCTCGGTCTCCACACCTGCGGCTCCGGGACGCTCAGCGTGATCTTCCCCTACAACCGCATGCTCGAGCATCTGAACGATCTCGACTGCAAGGCCACTCCGCGCCAGCGCCGCCGGGTGCTGCGCTTCTACGAAGGTTGCGTGAAGCGACAGCTCTACTGCGACGGCGGCGAAAGGAGCCTTCTCAGCAAGAATCCGGCCTTCATCCTGCGTATGCGCAGCCTGCTCGAGGTGTTCCCCGACCTCAAGTTCATCTACACGGTGCGGCACCCCTACGAGACGATTCCGAGCCTCGTCAACATGCTGCAGAAGGGCTGGCGCGCCATGGGGGCTGACCCGGTGGACATCGAAGATTCCGTGGAGTGGCTGCGCGAAAGTGGGCTCGCCGGCTACCGCTACGCCTTCGAAGTACTCGACTCGCTGCCCGAGGATGCCTATGCGGTGTCGACCTTCGGCGACCTGATTTCTCGACCGCGTGCCACGGTCCAGGAGATCTACGCGAGGTTCGGCTGGGAGATCACGCCCGAGTACTCGCGCTTTCTCGACGAGCAGCAGGAGAGGGCGCGAGCCTACGAGAGCCAGCACCGCTATGAGCCCGGTCTCGGACCGCCACGCGAAGTGCTCCACGCGGAGCTCTCGGAGCTGTTCGAGCGCTTCGGGTGGGCGAAGGAGGGCGAGCCGCCCGTCGCCTGATTGTCTGGAGTGAAATCGGAACGACGCCGGGGTCGACAGCGATTCAGGCGCCCCCAGAACGAGGAGCCCCCCGTGGATCGAAGCCGTGACCCCATCGAGTACCTGCGCTCGGGTGCCGCCTGGAGCGACTACTGCGACGGGCTGAAAGAGGCCGGTGCGGACATCTTCCGCGAGCTGGCCCCCAAGAGCCCGATCGACCTCGCCGAGGGCCACCGCTACCTGGCCCGCATGGTTCGCTTCGGCCTTGAACACATCATGGAGGGCGGCGACCCGCGCCTGCCGGTCTTCTTTCCGAGCCTTTGCGAGGTGCAGAAGAGCGGCTGGGACAACCCCGACAACCACCACACCAACGCCTACATCAACGGCGCCCACGATTACAGGGTGAGCGGCCGCAGGGGCGGATCCCATACCATGAGCTTCGCCGTCTACGCGGGCTCCCTCGGGCGCGAGGGCGGCCGCCGCACCGTGGCCTACGTGAAGATCGACGATCTCGAGGTCGCACCCGATGGATCCTTCGAGATCATTCTGAGCCAGAGGGAGCGCCCGGGGAACTGGATCCCGCTGACCGACGACGCCACCACCCTGATGGTCCGGGAGATCTTCTGGCGGAAGCGGGAGCAGGAGCGCGCCGTGCTCGAGATCGAGTGCCTCAGCGAAGAGCCCCCGCCGGAGCTGACGCCGGACTTCGTCGTCAACGCCCTGCGGCGCTCGCTGCGTTTCATGCGTGGCAGCTCGAAGATCTTCTTCGACACCGTGGACGAGTGGATCCCGACGCCGAACGTGATCCATGCTGGCGATCGCGAGAAGGCGAGCAGTACACTGGGCATTCCGGACCAGCTCTACAAGAGCGGGTGGTGGAAGTGCCAGCCCGACCAGGCCGTCGTGGTGGAGGTGACTCCCCCCGAGTGCCGCTACTGGAGCTTCGCCCTCTGTGATTATTGGGGCGGATCCTTCGATTACCGCTATTGGAAGGTCCACGTGAACAAAGAGACGGCGTTGTACAGGCCCGACGCCTCGGTGCGTATCGTCGTCGCGCATCGCGACCCGGGCCTCGTGGACGCCAACTGGCTCGACACGGCGGGGCACGACCAAGGCGTCTGGAACCTGCGCTGGATGGAGGCCCGCGAAGACCGCCTTCCCACGGTGCGGGTCGTCGAGTTCGCCGAGCTCGCGGGTCTTTGAGGAGCGAAGTCATGGCAGGTCGAAGCGGTTCTGCAGCCGGGCGCGTTGCCATCGTCACAGGAGCCAGTCGCGGCATCGGGGTCGGGATCGCGCGTCGCCTCGCCTCGGAGGGGGCCGCGGTGGCACTGACGGCTCGCACGGTCGAGCCGCGCCCCGAGTTGCCCGGCACCCTCGGGCAGACGCTTGCCGCCATCGAGGCCGATGGCGGCCGGGCCATTGCCGTTCAGGCCGATCTCGCGAATCCGTCCGCTTGCGCACACATCGTCGACCGGGTCGAGAAGGACCTCGGGCCGGTCGACATCCTGGTCAACAACGCCGCCCGCGCTTTCTACGAGCCGGCGCAGAGCATCTCCGAGAAGCGCATGCGCCTTTCATTCGAGCTCAATTTCATGGCGCCCTTCGGGCTCATGCAGCGAGTGATTCCCGGCATGCGGGAGCGCGGCAGCGGCTGGATCCTCAACATCTCGTCGGCGCTCGCGCGGTTGCCGAGCGGGCCGCCCTTCGACGAGAGCGCGCGCGGCCTGGGCGGGGGCACCTACGCGGCCACCAAGGCGGCCCTCGAGCGCATGACCGTTGCGCTCGCCGCCGAACTTCACGAAGAGGGCGTCGCGGTGAACGCCCTGGCCCCGGTCGCGGCGGTCATGACCGATGCCGTCGAGCAGCTGGGCGTGGTACCGGACGACCCCTCGATGTTGGAGCCACTGGAGGTCATGGCCGAGGCGGCACTCGCCCTGTGCACGTGCGATCCCAGGGTGATGACCGGGCGCGTCGCGATCAGCGCCCAGCTCCTCGAGGAACTGGGCCGCGCGGCCCGGAGTCTCGACGGCGACGTGCTGCACCCGACGCAGACGCAGACGCCGGCGTGAACAGCGGGCAGATCTGACCCCTGGCGGCGGGCGGAACATAACAGCCCGGTTCCCTATGGTCCCCATTCCTTCCGCGAGAATCCTCCCCCATGCGGCGCGTCTCCGTCCTCGACGTCTTCTCCTTCGTCTGGAGCTATTGGCGGCAGTTTCCGCTGCGCTTCTGGAGCATCGTGGCGGGAGTCTTCCTGGCGGTCGCGCTGGAGATCCAGGTGCCGGCGCTGGCGGCCGGCCTGCTCACCTCCGTCGAGCGGTTCGCCGATTCGGGCGATCGCCAGGGGCTCGCGTCCGCCTGGGAAGCCCTGGGTTGGCTCGTGGGCCTCTACGTATCCGTTCTCATCGTCCAGCAGGGCTACATCCGCATCTGGCTCGGCTTTGCCGCCGAGATCATGCAGAAGCTCGTACTGGACGGCTTCCACCGCGTGCAACGGTTCAGTACGGACTGGCACACCAATCACTTCGCGGGCTCCACGGTTCGCAAGGTTACGCGCGGCATGTGGGCCTACGACAGCCTCGCCGACATCGTCGTTACGGACCTCGGACCGCCGCTCCTGCTGCTCGGCGGCTTCTCGGTGGCGATGTTCCTGCGCGAGCCCGTCCTCGGCGCCGCCTACACTCTCGCCGTCATCATTTTTCTCGTGGTGAGCGTTGCCATCTCACTCGCCTATGTGGACCCCGCCAACGTGGTCTCCAACGAGCTGGATACCGAAGTCGGGGGTGCCCTCGCGGACTCGGTCACCTGCAACACCGTGGTCAAGTCCTTTGGCGCCGAGTGCAGGGAGGACGCGCGGCTCGACGAGGTGACGGGGCGCTGGCGGCGCTCCGCGGTGCGAGCCTGGCGTCGCAGCATGGATGCCGCGGCTGCGCAGAGCCTGATGCTCGCGGGTCTGCTGGCGACACTTCTGGGGGTCGTGCTCTGGCTGTTTCAGGCGGGCCGCGCCGGCCTTGCGGACGTCGTCTACGTCTTGACCGCCTACTTCGTGATCCGCGGACACCTCCACGCGGTGGGCTGGCAGGTGCGCAACCTGCAGCGGGCCGTCAACGAGCTGGAAGACCTGGTCGACTTCTCGCGCACGCCCCCCCAGGTGGCCGACGCTCCGGACGCGTCCGCCCTCGAAGCCGGCCCCGGACGGATCTGCTTCGAAGAGGCGACCTTCCGCTACGAGAACCAGCCCGAGGCAACCTTCGACGGGCTGTCGGTTCGAGTGGCCGCGAGAGAGAAGGTGGCTCTGGTGGGGGAGTCCGGCGCCGGAAAGACGACCTTCGTGAAGTTGCTGCAGCGTCTCTACGATCTCGAGGCGGGTCGCATTGCGATCGACGGTCAGGACATCGCAGCGGTTTCCCAGGAGAGCCTGCGCGAAGCCATCGCGCTGGTTCCCCAGGAGCCGATCCTCTTCCACCGCTCGCTCGCCGAGAACATCTCCTACGGAAGGCCCGGCAGCACCCGAGAGGAGATCGTGCGAGCGGCGCGCCAGGCTCACGCCCATGAGTTTATTTCTCGCCTGGCGGCGGGCTACGACACCTTGGTGGGCGAGCGCGGCATCAAGCTGTCTGGCGGGGAACGCCAGCGTGTCGCCATCGCTCGGGCGATCCTCACGAATGCACCGATTCTGATCCTCGATGAGGCCACCTCCAGCCTGGACTCGATTACCGAGCGCCTGATCCAGGACGCGATCCGCAACCTGATGGAAGGCCGCACGGCGATCCTGATTGCGCACCGCCTCTCGACCATTCGCCGCGCCGACCGAATCCTGGTCTTCGCTGCCGGAGAGATCGTCGAAGAGGGATCCCACGACGATCTCATGGCGCGTCCCGGGGGCCACTACCGCCGCATGTTCGATATGCAGACACTGGGTTTCGTGGACGACCTCGCCGCCCGCGAAGCGGGCTGAAGAACGTGCGCCGCCACCGACGCGTCGGTACTCTGTCGAGAGGAAAAGGCTTTCGGACGCTTCGTTCGAACGATTTCAAATAGGGAGCCCCTGCATGGCGGGAATATTCGATCGCTACCAGGTCATCGACACCGACACCCACGTTACCGAGCCCCCCGATGTCTGGACCGCGCGGGTCTCCTCGAAGTGGGGCGACCTCGTCCCGCACGTGGTCCGAGATCCGAACGGTGGCCCGAAGGACCTCTGGGCCATCGGAGATGAGCTGTTCATGCCCGCGGCCGTCTCCGCGATGGCGGAGTTCGAGGGGATGCTGCCCGATTTCCCGGACACGCTGGCCGACGCGATCCCGGCGTCCCATGACGCCAAGGAGCGGCTCGCCTACATGGACCGGGAGGGCATCCACGCGCAGATCATCTACCCGAACGTCGGCGGCTTCGGCTCCGCCACCTTCCTGCGCCTCAAGGAGCCCGAGCTGATGCTCGAGTGCGTGAGGGCGTACAACGACTTCCTGATCGACTGGTCGAGCATCGACCCGAAGCGGCTGATCCCCGTCATGGCGACGCCTTTCTGGGATGTCGACGCCGCGGTAAAAGAGATCGAGCGCTGCGCTGCAACGGGGCACAAGGGCGTGATCTTCGGCGGCCAGCCCACCGATTTCGACGAGCCCCGCCTCACCGACCCGCACTGGGATCCGATCTGGGCCGCCGCCCAGGACGCCGAGCTGCCCATCAACTTCCACATCGGCGCCGGTGCCGTCGGAGATATCTTGGGGGGAGGTGCGGGGCTTGGCATCCGCACAGGCCTGGCGCGCCTGTGTACTCAGCTCTTCATGGACAACGCCAACTGCATCGCCGACATCATCTTTGGCGGCGTCTGTCACCGCTTCCCGAAGCTCGACTTCGTGTCGGTGGAGAGTGGCGTCAGCTGGCTGATGTTCGCCCTCGAGGGCTTCGACTGGCAGTGGCAGAACAATGGGGTCACGAGCGAGCACCCCGAGTACGACCTGCTGCCCAGCGAGTACTTCAGAAGGCAGATCTACGGCTGTTTCTGGTTCGAGACCGACGGCCTGCGCGGTGCGCTGGAGAAGTACCCGGACAACATCCTCTGGGAGACCGACTTCCCGCACCCGACCGCCATGGCACCGGGGCCGCAGTCGATCGCCGAGCACCCGCGTGACTACGCCGAGCGCGCGCTGGAGGGAGTGCCGGAGGACACGATTCGCAAAGTGATGCGAGACAACGCCGCCAGGGTGTACCACCTGGATTGACGCTGGATCACGGCCGGGCGTCAGAAGATCGCCCGCGGCCAGGTGGACGCGACGTCGTGGCATGTCATGCGTCGCGCGCGCGGCTTCTGCTCGAGTCAGCGCACTTGCAGTCGAACCGGCACCGTGTCGCGGCCCCCAGACCAGTCGCGCCAGAAGTCGGCCAGCCCGTATTTGTCGCGAAACCAGGGAGCGACGTAGGCGCGTGTCCGGTCGTCGTCGAAGATCCTGGCGACGTACCGCCGAGAGCGCCCGCCGCGCCGCAGCTCGACCGGCGGCCCCTCGTGCAACTGCGAGAGCCAGTGTCGATCCGGGCGGTGCGCGCGAATCCACACAAAGCCGGATGCGTCGTCGACCACCCAGAGGGTGGTGAAGCGATCCTGCCCGTGGCCATCGAAGGTGCGCAGCACTGCGATCTCCCGCTCGCCGGCGCGAACCGCGGACCAGCCGAGCAGCAGGGCGATGGTCGTTGCAAAAACCAAGATCGGCCGGCGGGTGACGCGCATACCGGACCTCCCGGGGGAGTATTCCTCTCTATCGTCCGGTGGGGTCGGGAGACGAAGCCTGGCCCGGCGAGCAGCTTGTGACCGAGATCACGGATTCCGTGATCAGAGGGAAGTCGAACTCGTGATCTCCGAGCGGTTCCAATCGCGAGTTTCGGCGAGTCGTCAGGGAGCGTGGTCCTCTTTCGGCTCAGTCCTTGGGCAGGCCCAGGATGCGCTCGGCGATGATGTTGCGCTGGATGTTGGGCGTGCCGCCCCCGATCACCGTGCCGTGATAGGAGAGCGAGAGGTACTGCCAGCGACCTTGGGTCTGGGCCTGCGTGCCGAGCAGGCCCATGGCGAAGGCGTCCATCTCGATCTCGAGCTGCCCACGCAGCAGCTTGTTGATCGAGGTCTCGCTCGAGGGACGTCTGCCCTGTAGCTGGTTGGTGAGATGGCGCATGCCCGTGAGTCGCATGGCGGCGATGCGCGTGCGGAACGACGCGAGCTTGCGCCGTACTTCCGGATCTTCCACGGCGGGCCTTCCGCCGCGCATGACCTTGCGTGCCAGCTCTTCGAGATCCTCGATGTGACGCAGCTTCTCCGTCGCTTCGGAGATGCCGGAGCGCTCGTTGGCGAGGGCGCCGACGACGACCCGCCAGCCTTCGCCCTCTTTGCCGAGGCGGCTCGCCACGGGCACCCGAACGTCCTTGAAGAAGACCTGGTTGAAGCTCACTTCGCCGGAGAGGTTCGGGATGGGCTGGATCTCGATGCCGGGCGAGTCCATCGGGATGAGCACGCAGGTGATTCCGCCGTAGCGCGAGCTGCTCTCGGTGCGCACGAGCATGAAGATGTACTTCGCGACGTGTGCAAGTGTGGTCCAGATTTTCTGGCCGTTGACGACGTAGTCGTCGCCGTCGCGCTCGGCGCGCGTCGAGAGCGAGGCCAGGTCGCTGCCGGCGCCGGGCTCGGAGTAGCCCGTGCACCAACACGACTCGCCGGCCAGCAGCTCCGGCAGGAACTGCTGCTTCTGCTCGTCGCTTCCGTGCTCGATGAGCGCCGGGCCGACCCAGGTGAGTCCCATGAAGTCGCTGCCGAGGGGCGGCGCGCGCCGCGCGGACATCTCCTCTTTCAAAATGAATTGCTCGATGATCGTCGCGCCTCCGCCGCCCGCCTCCTTAGGCCACGCGAAGCCCAGCCAGCCCGCCTCGCCGAGGGCCCGGTTCCACTGTTTCAGGAAATCGGGGTCACGAGCGTCGAACTCCGAGGGCAGGTGGGCGTCCAGGAAGCTCTGCACTCGGGCGCGGAACGCGTCTTCTTCGGGGCTGAAATCGAAGTCCATCAGAGGCCTCCCAGCGTTGCTGCGCGCTCGTAGTGGTGGATCTCGTCTCCGTACATGGGGCGCGCCCACTTGGATCGCTTGAGATAGAGCTGGATGTCGTACTCCAGCGTGTAGCCGACGGCGCCGTGCAGCTGGATGCCCGTCACGCCGGCGCGCGTGATCACTTCACTCGCGTAGGCCTTCGCCTGCGATGTCGCCAGGGCGACGCCGTCGTCGCCGTTGTCGAGCGCCCAGGCGGCGAAGTAGACCAGCGACTTCAGCGTCTCGATCTCCATGTAGGTCTCGGCAAGTGGGTGCTTCACGCCCTGGAAGTGTCCGATCGGCTGCTGGAATTGCTCGCGGTCCTTCGCGTACTGGACGGTGAGCGCGAGCGCGCCTTCCGCGGTGCCCACGATCTCCGATGCCGTGGCTAGGGCGCCCAGCTGCAGGATTTCCTGGATCTGCTGGGTGGCGGATCCACCGCCCTCGAGCAGGGCGTCCGGCGGCACGCGGACGCCGCTGAGCGTGAGATCGCCGAAGCGCTTGGTGGCGTCGATCGGTTCCCGTGACTGCACGGATACGCCGTCGGAGCCGCTCTCGATCACGGCGATCCTCAGCTCTCCAGCGTCGCAGCGGAAGACCACGACCACGAGGTCGGCCGCAGCGATGTCCTGTACGAAGCGTTTCTCGCCGTCGAGAACGAGCCCCTCGCCGTCGCGTCGCGCGCAGAGCCCGACCGCGTCGGCGCTCCAGTGATCGCTCTCCTCGAGAAAGGCGAGTGTGCCGATGCGGCTTCCGATCGCCAGATCCGGCAGCCAGCGTTGGCGTTGGGCATCGTTGCCGAATCGGGTGATGGCCTCTGCGCACAGCAGCGTCGAGATCAGTGGGGAGGGGAAGAGGTGGCGCCCGGTCTCTTCGAGCAGGATCACGAGCTCCTCCCAGCCGAGGCCGCCGCCGCCGTAGGCCTCGGGGATGGTGAGCCCGAGCCAGCCCAGCTCGCCGATTTGCCCCCAGAGCTCGAGCGAATAGCCCTCGGGCGATGCCGCGAGCTCGCGCACCTGCGGCAGGCCGCAGCGAGTGTCCAGCAGCTTGCGTACTTCGTTGCGGAGGAACTCCTGCTCCTCGGAAAATGCGAAATTCACGATGCCTCCTCGCATCCGGGTGCCACACGTTCGAACTCGAGACGAGGCCCGGGCTCGACCGCGGGCGAACTCGGGCGAGCCGGTCGGCTCGATCTGGAATGGGTGGGGGAGCGTGGCACGACGCTCGCCCGCAGGGGATTCGAACACGTTCCAGCCCTGCTGGCAACCGCCAGCAGAGGCGCCCGTCGCCTCGATCCTCTCGCCAATCCCGGGCAACGGCGGACAGTGGGGACGGTCTTGCTTCCTTGCGCCGGGTGCAGCTCGCGGGGCGCCTCGCTCGCAGACACGAGGCAGGGCGGGCGGGATGGTGTGCCTCTCCGGGCCTCGCTCCGTGGGGCACGACCGGTGAGCCGCGGCTGCCGGGGGATGGCAGCGTCCGCCCGGCCCACTCGACTGCCGGCAGAGCCCCGCTGTGGTCTATGGTGGGTCTCGGCCTGGACCGGTTCCCAGGCCGCTGAACCCACTCTCTGATCCCGCTCGAGGAGATCCCATGGCCTATCCCTTCATCGTCGAAGCCGTCCGCACTCCCATCGGGAGGCGCAACGGCTGGCTCTCTGGGCTAACCGCGCCCAAATTGCTCGCGACCACGCAGGTCGAAGTGTTGAAGCGCGCCGGCGTCGAGCCCTCGCAGCTCGACCAGATCGTCGGCGGCTGCGTGACACAGGCCGGTGAGCAGGGTTCGAACGTGACGCGCAACGCCTGGCTCAGCACGGGCTTGCCCTACACCCCGGCTGCGACGACGGTCGATTGCCAGTGCGGCTCTGGCCAGCAGGCGAACAACTTCGCCAGCGGCTTGATCGCCACGGGCGGGGCAGACCTCGCCATCGGGTGCGGCGTGGAAGCCATGAGCCGTGTGGGCCTCGGCGAGAACGTGAGGAACGGGCCCGGAAGCCCTCGGGCGGAGGACCATCCCTGGAAGGATCCGGCAGGTCAGTTCGATGCCGCCGAGCGGATCGCGCAGAAGCGCGGCATCTCGCGTACCGATATCGAAGAGCTGGGCTGCACCTCGCAGCGCAGGGCCGCGGTGGCGTGGGCCGAGGGACGCTTCGACCGCGAAGTCATCAGCGTGGAAGCACCGGTGATGAAGGACGGCGAGCCGACCGGCGAGACCGAGAAGGTCTCGCGCGACCAGGGCCTGCGCGAGACCAGCATGGCGGGCCTGGCAGCGCTGCGGCCCATCATGCCGGAGGGTATCCACACGGCGGGTACGTCTTCACAGATCTCGGACGGGGCCGCCGCCGTGCTGTGGGCGAGCGAGGAGAAGGCGAAGGAGCTGGGCCTGCGTCCGCGGGCGCGCATTCTGCACCACACCCTCGTGGGCTCGGATCCCTACTACCTGCTCGACGGGCCCGTCGATGCGACGCAGAAGCTGCTCACGCGCTCCGGCATGCAGATGAGCGACTTCGACCTCTTCGAGTGCAACGAGGCGTTCGCGTCGGTACTGCTCTCGTGGGCGAGCGTGCACGAGCCGGACATGGACAAGGTGAACGTGAACGGCGGCGCGATCGCCCTGGGGCATCCAGTGGGGGCCACCGGCAGCCGGCTGATCGTGACGGCGCTGCACGAGCTGGAACGCACGGACGGCGAGCTGGCGTTCATCACCATGTGCTGCGGCGGCTCGTTGGCAACGGCCACCGTGCTGCAGCGTCTGTAGCGCTTTCCTAGCGGTCCAACGTGCTCCGTCCCCGGCTCGTGTGTGGGCGAGGCATCTCCGAAGCGGCGCCCTTGACGGACTTCCAGATGATTTCGTTCAAGAGCTGCTCGGGCGCGTCATCGACGGCCTCCCAGTTCATGCGCATCGACAGCTCGGCTCCATAGCTCTCGGCGCTGTTGCGCTCGTCTAGGGAGATCTGATTCGGGCGAGCCGCGTATGGAGTCAAGTCAGCACGATCCTGGAAGGCGTCGAACATCGGGATCGCAGCCGCGTCGTATTGGCTCATGGGAGGCAGTCCCAGAATCAGCTCGATCGTCCTCAACATCGAAACCGTGTCGTACATCGTGTGGTCGACGTGGCCTCGCTTGGCGTAGGGACTGGCTATCAAGGCGATGGTGCGGTGGGAGTCGATGTGATCCGGTCCGTTCTGTGCATCGTCCTCCACCACGAAGATCGCCGACTCGTGCCAGATGGAGCTCTTCGAGATCGCCTCGACGATTCTCCCGAGAGCGAGGTCGTTGTCCGCGACCATGGCCCTCGGAGTTGGACTGCCGGGACGGGTGCCGACCGTGTGGTCGTTCGGAAGCGAGATGATGCTGAGCTGCGGGACTCTTCGTTCGGCCGCGAACTGCCTGATCTCTTCGATGAGGATCGCTGCCCGATGCACGTCCTGCACGCTGAAGTCACCGTTCGGCGGGTACTGCGTCGCGTAGTGCTGCTGAAGACTCGCCACCCGGGTGAAGGCTCCCTGCGGACCCGGCAGGACGAACTCCCCGTAGCTGCGGTAGCTCACACCAGCGGCGGCCGCGATGTCCCAGAGGTAGCCGATGTCCGGATAGGAGATTTCGTTCAGGCCGAGGTAGGCAAAGGGCATCCTGCGGTGCGAGTAGACCGACGGCCAGGTCTTTTCGACAAAATCCGTTGCGATCGCGCCCATCGACCACTCGTGGCCGTCAGCGCTGACCTCGGCGTCGGCGTAGAAATTGTCGAACAGAACGAAGGTCTCGGCGAGGGCGTGATGGTTCGGGGTGACCTCTCGCCCGAACAGGGTCAGTTCGGGGTCTCCCTCGCCCTGCGGCAGGTCGCCGAGGATCTGATCGTAGGTCCGGTTCTCCTTGACGATGTAGAAGACGTACTTGATGGGTGAGGGCTCGCCGACACGTCGTGGAATGGCTCGCGGCGGGATGCCGACCCCCGCACTCTGCAGCTTGCCGCTCATTTCCCCGAAGCCGTTGTTGCGGGTCACCTGTTGCGTGAATTTCGCCAGCTGTTGCGCGCCGGGGACCGGCAGGACCGAGACGGTGCCGGGAAATAGGGTCCCGATGTACTCGATCGGGGTGGCGCGCTCCGCCCCAGCCCCCTCGGTGGGGTCGGTCGGCTGCGGTCCCCTCGGATTGGGCTTGGAGCCGAGGCCCTTGCCGTTGGCAATCAGCAGGGTCTCGTCGTCGCGGGTCAGAACGACCGCCGTGGGATACCAGCCGGTGGGGATCAGGCCGCGGATCTCCGCCGGAGACTTCGATACATCGATCACCGCGACATCGTTGTTGTCGGCATTGACCACGAAGAGCGTGGTTCCATCCGAGGACAGCGCGAGCCCGTTCGGCGTCGTCCCGCTGGCCGGGGCGCCTGGGTAAGGCGAGAGATCCACGACCTCGCCGACACTGCGGCGCGTGAGATCGATGATGGAGACCTCGTTGGAGTTCGCGTTGGTCACGTATAGCTTCGATGCGTCGGGCGAGAGCTTCATGGCATTCGGGTGGCTGCCCACCCCGATCTGAGCGATCTCCTTGCGCTCCTTCAGATCGATGACGCTGACGGACTGGCCCCCCCAGTTGCTGACGAAGGCCGTCTGGTCGTCGGGATGGATGACGACCGTGTAGGGGTGCTCTCCAACGGAGATGCCCTCGGCGGGCGCGTCGCTCATCAGATCGAATATCAGGATGCGGTGCTCGAGCAGCGCGCAGACGACCAGGGTTCGTCCATCCGAAGATACGGCCAGGCCCGCGGCAAAGTCGGCCTCCGTCTGGAGGGAAATTTGTGCGGGCCGCGCTTCGGGCTTCGCTGCATCCTCCGGAGGGTGCAGCCGAAGCGTCCTTTCGTGCTCGGCCCTGCCAGCGTCGAAGCGGTAGACCTCGACCACGTCCGATCCGCCCCCGGACACGAAGAGCCTGTCTCCGAGGGGATCGAAGGCGAGGCCGAGCCAGGAGCGCTCCATGGGCAGTCGTTGGACCTCTTCGCGTGTCTCGAGATCGACGATCGAGACGAACTGGTCTGCCATGCCGTTGTTCGTGACGACGAGATAGCGATCGTCGGGGCTGAGGACCATTCCCAGCGGCAGATCACCGACGTCGATCTGCTCGCCGGCGGGTGTCAGCACCCAGTGGTTCGGCAGCAGGATGCTCCCGTCGGCTCGCGTGCCGGGCCGTTGGACCCGCGCCGGCTCCGCCTCGGGCTGGATCTCGGGGGACGCGGCGGGTTCGGAATCACCGCGACAGCCGAGCAGGAGCGCCGCCGATGCAAGGTACGCTGCCAACTCTCGCAACCTCATCGAGCGCTCCTCTCTGCTTGGGCCAGGTGGCTTCACTCTACTCCGGGACGCGAGCCTTCGAGCGGCTGAAGTTCCCCTGCAGGGCGGTCCGGTGCTGAAAGGCTGGGAATCAGGAGTTGGAGAGGAGGTCGGTGACCGCCCCCTCTACCACGGTGCCCTTGAAGAAGTCGGGGTTGAGTGCGCTCCACATTCGTGCGGCATTCGCGAAGGCGAAGTCGCGGAAGTCCCGCTCGCTCATCAGGCCCTCTTCCACCGGCTCCCAGGCCTCCTCGAGCACCCGGGACATGTCGGGCACGTCCCAGTGTCCGATGTCGGAGCCCAACACCGCATTCAGACGGGCGCCGAGTGGGTTGGCCTTCACGTCGAAGGCCGAAGGGGTGATGGGGTCGTCGGCCTCGCAGCCGAAGTAGAAGGGTTCCAGAAACAGCTGACGAAAATCCTCGTCACTCTCGATCTCACAGCGCGCGAACTCGTCCAGCGTGGTGGGGTCCTCGGCGGTTCCCGTCACGGTGGCAAAGAGCTCGGAGCCCTCGGTGATTTCTCGGTCCCCGATCAGCTTGCCGCCGTAGCGGCTGAACAGCTCGGCCAGCTTCGTGCGGTCGAGGTTGGCCGGGTCGTAAGCCTTCAGACCCTCGCGCCCCCGCTTGCGCCAGTGCCCGAGAGCGTCGGCGTAGAGATTGCGTCCCCAGCCGATGCCCCCCTCCAGGAACAGGAAGCGCAGCCGGGGAAAGCGCCGCGTCACGCCGCCCAGCAACAGGGCCTTGCACACCGCTTCCTGGGCCGTCGCGAAGTGCCCGATGTGGTTGTAGACATAGTTGGAAATGGAAGTGCGGCTTCCCCAACCCATGGCGCTCGAGTGAAAAGTGGGCAGAACCTTGAGCTCTTCGCACTTGGCCCACACCGGGTCGTAGTCGTAGGGGCTGTCGATCCCGAAGCTGTCCATCCACCCCGTGTAGGGGGCCGCCTCGGGGGCCTCTCGCGCCACCTTCGGGATGGGGCGGGGGACGAAGCTCGGCATGACGATGCCCTTCAGGCCGAGGTTCCCCACTGCGTGCTCGAGCTCTGCGATCGCCTCTTCTGGGGTGTGCATCGGGATCGTTGCGACCGGCGTCATGCGGTCCGGGAAACCCGTGTAGACCTCGGCGTACATCTCGTTGAGGGCGCGGCAGGTAGCCTGCCGCACCTCGTCGTCGGCGAAGTGTGGGCAGATCAGCCCCAGCCCCGGATACAGGACGACGAAGTCGAGCCCCATTTCGTCGAGCCGTTCGTAGAGGAGGTCGGGGAGGATCGAGGTGGCGAGGTCCTCGGTGTTGCGGGTGGAGACGTTCCAGAAAGCCGGCCGCACGGTTCGTCTGTCGCGCCGCTCTTCCCAGGAGAGGTCGTACCAGTCGCGGCTCAGGGGCGTCTGGTTCCAGGCGCGTTCGAAGCGGCTCACCATGTCGCTGCCGCCCACTCGCTTCAGGTGGTCGGCGACGACCGGGAAGAACTCCACGAAGTGCCCATCCGAATCGATGATGGGGTGGTCGAGGCGTTTGCGAATGGAGGCTGATTGCGATTTTCGCATCGTGGTCATCGTTCTCCTCGGTTGCTCTCGTGGGCCCGAAGCCCGGTTCGGCGCGTCGCGGTCTCGATGGCTCTGGGCCGATCCGCAGCGTCACGCGGGTGGAGTTCGAGCGCCCTTCATAGGTTATTCTCGCTGCCTCTGTAGAGAGTGCAAGCGCGCGCGGCGCTGCACGAGAGGAGATCGAGTCGGAGCGGTGGGGTTGCGGGGCAGTCTCTGGCTGCCCCCCGCGACGGCGGAGGCGCGCCCCGAAAGACGCAGCGAGGACGAGACTCATGATCGACTGTCTGATCCGCGGGGGAAGCGTAATCGACGGAACGGGCGCGGCACGATGCCGCGCCGATGTCGGCATCCACGACGGCCGTGTCGTCGCCGTGGGGCAGCTGGACGAGGCCGCGCGGAGCTGCGTCGATGCCTCGGGCCTCGTCGTGGCGCCCGGCTTCATCGATCTCCACACCCACTACGACGCCCAGCTCTTCTGGGACCCGATGGCCAGTCCCTCGTCGCTGCATGGCGTCACCACGATCGTCGGTGGCAACTGTGGCTTCGGCATTGCACCGTTGCGGGCGGAAGCCGGCGACTATCTGAAACGCATGCTCGCGCGAGTGGAGGGCATGCCCCTCGAGAGCCTGGAAGCCGGGCTTGCCTGGGACTGGACCTCGTTCGGAGATTGGTTGGGCCGCATGGAGGGGCGCCTTGCGGTGAACGCCGGATTCCTGGCGGGTCACTCGACGCTGCGCCGCCTCGCCATGGGCGAGGCGGCGGTGGGCGAAGCGGCCAACCAGTCCCAGATTGCCGAGATGATTCGCCTGCTGCACGAGGCGCTCGAACAGGGTGCGCTCGGTTTCTCCTCGTCGCGTGCGCAGACCCATCACGACGGTGACGGAAATCCCGTGCCGTCGTGCTTCGCGACGGACGAAGAGCTCCTCGCTCTGGCACGTGCGGTGGGTGAGCACCCCGGAACGTCGCTCGGCTTCATTCCGACGGTGGGGCCCTTCGGCGCAGAACACGGCGAGATCATGACCAACTTGTCATTGGCGGCCGGCCGCCCCCTCAACTGGAACGCGCTGCAGGTGGACTCCAGCTCTGCCGCCCTGCACGAAGGGCAGCTCGCCGCGTCGGACCATGCCTCCGGGCGCGGAGCGCGAGTGGTCGCGCTCACGCTCGTGCGGGCGATGGATCTTCGCCTGAACTTCCGGAACGGAATGGTGCTGGACGCGCTGCCGGGCTGGGCGTCTCTCTTCGGCCTGCCGCTTCCGGAACGCCTCCGCGCCCTCCAGAAGCCGGCGATCCGCGCGCGGCTCGCGAAGGGTGCACTCTCGCCCGAGCCGGGTGTGTTCCAGTCCGTCGCCAACTGGGATGCGATGAAGATCTCGGAGGCCTTCTCGCCCGCGAACCAGCCTCTGGTGGGCCGCACACTGGGCGAGGTCGCGGCCGAGCGGGCGACCAGCCCCTTCGAGCTCATGCTCGACCTGGCTGTTTCGGAAGACTTGCGAACCTCCTTCATGCCGGCTCACACGGGGGATGACGACGAGAGCTGGCGAATCCGGGCCGAGAGCTGGACGGATCCCCGAACCGTGATCGGCGGCTCCGATGCCGGCGCCCATCTCGACATGATCGATGCCTTCACCTACACGACCGCCCTGCTCGGCCCCGCGGTGCGCGAACGCCGGCTGCTCACGCTCGAAGAGGCGGTTCACCAGCTGAGCGAGGTGCCGGCCCGGCTGTACGGCATCCGGGACCGAGGCGTGATCGCCGAGGGGTGCCATGCCGACCTCGTCGTCTTCGACCCCGAGCGGATCGCGCCTGGACGAACCCACACCCGGAGCGACCTGCCGGGCGGAGCCGCTCGCCTCTACGCCGAGGCCGAAGGCGTCGCACACGTCTTCGTCAACGGGACGGAGACCGTGCGCGACGGGGCGTTCACGGGAAACACCCCGGGGACGATGCTGCGCTCGGGGAGGGACACGCAGTTCCCGGAGCCCTCCGCTCGCGCATAGCAGCCAGGCTCGGCCGAAAGCACCATCCTGTGTGGGTCGAGGGGCTCGGCGCTCTCAGCGAGGATGCCGTCCCCCGACCGCGGGGAACTCCATAAGCTCGCGGCTCAGCGCGCCCTCTTCGGAGACAGGCCGTTCGGCGCGGCTGCGCTCTGTCTCAGCTCCCGGTTTCGAATATGCTCGCGCGGGTGCCGACCGGAATGGGTTCGGGGTAGATGGCGGCGAGTTCGGCCGTGTGCGACGAGTCTTTGATCCGCTCGACGTCGAAACGGAATTCCTCACCGCGCTTTGTGAGGTCATCGTTGAAAATCCGTGCCACGTCCTCGAACGACAGGGTGTCGTTCTCGACGCTGCGCCGCTCGGCCTCGCTGGGAAAGACGTGAGCCTTCCAGAGCACGCTGACGCGGATTTCGTCGAGCGGCGCGCGATAGGCCTCCACTCCGCGATCGTTCACCGCCCAGTCACCGCTGCCATCGTTCGCCGGCGCCAGCTCGGCCAACGGGCTCACGAGGATCTTTCCCTTGTCGAAAGGTCCCACCGGTTCCACCTGATGGAACATGCCGTGGTTGTCGCCGACGATCGTGGTGTTGGCCATCGAGCCCACGTGCCGCTCCGGCGGCTTGTCGGGACCTTCCGGCCAGTAGGCGATCCCACCGCCCTCGACGTCGTTCATCCACCAGATTGCCGTCGCCTGCCTGGTCGCCCAGCGCTCGAAGAGCTGCGACCAGAGCATCGTGCGCAGCAGCAACATCGGTGTGTTGCTGCGATCGCGACCGCGAAAGAGCGGGTTGTCGGTGTGACCCGGGCCGCAGTCCGGAAGCGCGGCCATCAGGTTCACGAAGAGAGTGTGCGGAACCACGACCTCCGCGTCGTAGAACTGGCGCGACGCTTCGAAGTAGCGCTCGTGCTGGACGAAGATCTCTGACCCCTCCACGGCGCTCTTCGGGTCCATCCAGGTCTTCTGGAACCACATGGGAGTTCTTGCGGTCTCGATGTCCAGATCCGGCCGGAACCAGCCACCGAGCGGGGTGTAGGGGGCGTTGCGCTCGAGCAAGCCGACGACATCGCCGAGATCGGGGATCACGTTCTCGAGAAGGCTGGGCGGGTTCGAGTAGCGGAAGGTCGAGGTCATCGTGGTTCTCCCAAGGGATGCGAGCTGGACCCACTGCTGGGAGGGGCCCGGCCTCTTCAAAGCTTCGAGTATATGGTAAAGTGGGTTTACCATACCGTCAAGGGGGTTTCTCCATTGGCAACGACGACCCGTGACGACCTCGAACGCGACCTCGAGGCCGCAAGTCTGGCGAGCACAGGGCAGCTCCTGATCCGGGCCGCGCGCCTGTTCAACGAGCGAGCGATCGCGAGGTCTCGAGTCCTGCAGGGGATCGACCTGCGGCCGGCCCACACGGCGCTGTTTCCGCATCTCTCCTTCGAGGGCACCCGCACGACGGTGCTCGCCAAGAAGATGGGCATCACCAAGCAGGCGGCGGGGCAGATCGTGGCGGAGCTCGAGCGGGTCGGAGTGCTGTGCCGCGTCCCCGATCCGAGCGACGGCCGAGCGAAGCTGGTGCGTTTCACGACCGCAGGGCACCGCGCACTGATGGCTGGCATCGGCGTGCTTCGCGAAGTCGAGGACGAGCTCGCGGCGGAGCTAGGGGAAGCACTGATGGGCCGCCTGAATCGCGATCTCGCCAAGCTGCTGGCGGCGTTCGAACGCGCGGCATCTTGACACGGGCCCGGGTGGAGAGGCCGGGCACGCGGCCTACCCAGCGCGTGCCGCTTCGGGTGACGCGGATCGTTCCAACGCCGCGGCCGTCACTCGCGCTCGGGGAAACCCAGGTTCACCATGTCATCGTGGGTCGAACGCAGCACTCGCAAATCCGTGCCCGCCATGACGTCCGGCATGGCCTTTTCGACCGAATCAACGGTCCCGTCGATCTCTGCCGCAGGAGAAGCGGCATAGGCGATGCGAGCGAACTTGCCACCCCCGACGGAGAACGCCTCGCCCGTCACTGCAGAGCGTTCGTGGCAGAGATAGGCGACCACGGGCGAAACCTTCTCCGGTGAAAAATCACACCGCAGACGCGCCTTGAAGTCCGATTCCGGCAAGCCGTCGGTCAAGCGGGAAAAAGCGGCGGGCAGAAGCAGGTTGACGTTGATGTCGTGCTTGCTTGCGAGGAGCGCGACGGTCTTGGTCAGGCCAAAGAGGCCCGCCTTCGTCGAGGCGTAGGACGCGATCGGATTGCCGAACGCGGCAGCAGATCCGGTATTGACGATGCGGCCAAATTTCTGCTCGAGCATATGAGGCCAGGCGGCGCGCATGGTGTTGAGACATCCCAACAGGGTGACGTCCACATGTCGCTGCATCTCCTCGATGTCTACGTCGGGAAATATCTGTGCGCTGGCGAAGCCGGCGTTGTTGACGAGGATGTCGATCCGGCCCCACTCGTCGATGGCTCGACGCACCATGGCCTGGGCACCGGAGGGCTCCGACACGCTGTCGTTGTTGCTGAGGGCGAGACCGCCGGCGGCTCGAATCGTGGCCGCGGCCCGATCGGCGGCCTCGGCATCGATCCCCTGGCTGTCCAGTCCCAGGGTGCCTCCTCCCAGGTCGTTGAGCACCACCCTCGCACCGCGCTCGGCGAAGTACGCGGCGTGGGCCAGGCCGAGTCCGCTTCCGGCCCCTGTGATCAGCGCCACCTTGGCTTCGAAATCCCGCGGCATCGTCCAACCTCCCAGGAAACCTTCGCCCCCGACGCCGGGATCGTCAGACGATGCCATCTGCGCGCAGCTTGGCGCGCTCGTCGCTCGTCACACCGAGCTCGCCGAGAACCTCGTCATTGTGCTCGCCGAGCGTGGGTGCGCGGCGTGAGATTCGCCACGGGCTTCCGTTGAATCTGTAGGGTGCACCGGGGTAGGTGATCGTGCGCCCGATCTCCGGGTGCTCGACCCGAACCGGAAAGCCTCGCTCTTTGAAGTGCGGATCCTCGATGACTTCTTCGGGGGCATAGACGGCGCCCGCGGACAAGCCACACTCCTGCGCGCCGATGAAGAAGTCGTGGGCCGAGACGTTTCGCGCGATCAACAGCAGCGCATCGCGTCCCGCCCCCATGATCGCGTTCACCTCGTCGTCTTGACCGAGCAGCGAAAAGTCGATGAATTCCTTTTCGGCAGCCTGTTCCAGAAAGATCGCCTCCGGCAGCTGGTCGACGAGGCCGAGCCGGACGAGCCAGGCGTGTAGCGCGGAAAATTCGTGCGGCCAGCGCGGCGGGATGCCCGTGGTCACATAGCGACCATCCGCGCACTGCGACTGTGTGGGCATGGTGATCATGGCCATGGCGTGCCGGCCGGTCTGCCGCTGCACTTCGTCCTGTGCGACGAGCCAGCAGTAGGATGCCATCTCGGTCGTCGCGTTGGCTGCCGCGTGGAGGCTGACGTCGATGTGCTGGCCCTCGCCCGAGATGCCGCGATGGAGAAGTGCCGTCAGCAGGGACAGCACGGCGTAGTGCGCGCCGGTCTGGAAGCCCTGGTTGCCGCCGCCGCGGACCGGCGGGATCGAGTGATCGTCATAGCCACAGCTCCAGACGGGCCCGCCTGCGGCCAGCACCGTCAAGTCCGTCACCTGGGCATCGGGCTTGGCGGTGTCGCGGCCGAAGGGCGTCAGCGAAACCACGATGACGTCGGACTTGACCTCCGCGAGGTCCGGGTAGTCGAGTCCGAGTCTGGCCATCTGCCCCGGGTCTTCACATTCGAGTACTGCGTCCGCGGACGCGACCAGGCGCAGGAAGAGCTCACGGCCGCGTGGGCTCTCGAGGTCTAGCGTCACACCGCGCTTGCTGGTGTTGTAGTGCCACCAGTAGAGACTTTTCTCGGGATCGGGCCGGTCGTCGACGAAAGGTGCGTAGCTTCGCATGGCGCTGCCGCGCGGCGGCTCGATCGTCACGACGTCGGCACCCATGTCGGCCAGCAGCTTGCCCGCGAGCACGCCCCGTTCGCTGGCGATCTCGAGGATGCGGATGCCTTCGAGCGCGCTCGGGGCCGCCCCTGTCGGATGGCTCATATCACGCCCTCCTCACGCAGGGCGTCGATCTCCTCCGGGCCGAGCCCGAGGAGCCTCGAGAGAACTTCGTCGTTGTGTTCTCCGAGACACGGTGCGCCGCGTTCGATCTTCCATGGCGTCTTCGAGAACCTTGCGGGGAGTCCGTCGACGCGCACCTCGCCGATCTTGGTGTGGTGAACCGTTGGCCAGAGCCCGAGACGCTCGGTCTCTGGATCTTCGTCGATTCGTTCGCGTGGCTTCTGGACTGCAGCCGCCGGCACGCCGGCAGCCTGCAACTGCCGTTCGCCCGCGAACTTTTGCAGCCCCTGGGTCCACTCGGCGATTAGCACGTCGAGTTCGTCTTGCGCTTCGAGGCGAGCTTCGAGCGTTGCGAAGCGATCGGCCGTCGTCCACTCGGCGGCCACGACGCGTCCGAAAGCGCGCCAATCCTCGTCGTCTCGCACGCTGATGGCGAGCCACTCGTCGTTGCCTTCGCAGGGATAGATGCCGTGCGGCGCCATCGCAGGGGAGTCGCTGCGGTTGCTGTTCGGCGAACCCTCGCGGCGCATGCCTCGTCCGTTGACCGTGTAGTCGAGCAGCGTGGTTCCGTTCAGCGTCGCCCCCGCCTCGGTGCACGCCATGTCGACCCACTGGCCTTCGCCCGTGCGCTGCCTGTGCAGCAGAGCCATCAGGATCGCCATCGCCATGTAGTAGGCACCCGTGTGATCCATGTAGGAGTAGCCCCAGCCGGCGGGCTCCATGCCCGGCAGTCCGGAGGTGAAGGTGAGGCCCGACATTGCCTGCACGATGGGTCCCCAGGTCTTGTATTTCTTGTACGGGCCCGTGTGACCGAAGCCGCAGTGGCTGACGTAGATGATGTCCGGCTTGATCTCACGCAGCTGCTCGTATCCGAAGCCCCATTTCTCGAACACGCCGTAGGCGAAGTTCTCCGCGACGACGTCGCTCTGCTCGATGATGCGAGTCAGCAGCTCCTTGCCGCGCTCGGTGCGCAAGTTCAGCGTGATGCCGTGCTTTTCGGTGTTGTGGTTGTTGAAGCCGCCGCCGAAATCGACACCGCGCCGTTCGTCCTTGAAGGGCATCATCGGACGCAAGATGTCCCACATTCCCTGACGCACCGGGTCCTCGATGCGGATCACCTCGGCGCCGAAGGCCGCCAGCCACTTGGTGGCGCCGGCGCCGGCCAGCTGGCCGGTGAAGTCGCAGATGCGGATCGTGGAGAGTGCCGTCGTCACGCAGTTCGCCTCACTTCTGCCTCGGAAAGGCGGGGGGAGGGCACAGCAGTCTCCTGACACCCGCTGGCCGGGCGCCAGTCGCGAGTCGCCAAGCTGGCGTCCGCCATTCGCACGCTTCAGCTTCGGAAATGGGGGATCAGTCGCTCGCCGATATTCCGGATCGTCTCGAGCTGGGCCCATTGCGGCACCGTCCCCATCTGGCAGATGAAGAGCACCTCGTCGATGCCGGCCTCCTGCAGGCGAGTGACGTATCCGATGGCGTCTTCGACGGTGCCGTAGGCGTGATTCGGATTCATCAGCGCCATCGATGGATCGCTGAAGTCGACGACGACTTCTTCCGAGGCCCAGCGAGATCGGATCACTTTCTCGCCGGTGGTCTGGTCCACCATGAGATCGTCATCGGCCCATTTCGTGTGGTCCGGCCTGGGGCCACCCGTATACCAGTAGGCCAGCGATTCCATGAAATAGCGCTGGCCCCGGATGCCGATCTTGCGCGCCTCCTGCCCGTCGTCCAGGACGATCGCGGGACACAGAGCGGCGAGATGCTCCGTCGGGTTGTAGCCGACCTGATCCTCGGGCTTCCGAGCGGCCCAGCTCTTGCGGTAGACCGCGTTCTTCTTGGCCACCTCTTCCGGCCCACCGAAGCCGAGCACGAGAGCGCCCATGCCCCGCCCACCCGCGTTCTCGAGCGAGTCCGTCCGTGTACAGGCGAGGTACATCGGCGGGTGCGGATCCTGATAGGGCTTGGGATGAATCGGCCGCTTCGGAATGTCGATGTACTCCCCGTGATGTTCGATCTCGTCCTCGACGAACATGCGCGGAATCAGGTACATCGCCTCGTCGATCTGTGGCTGGAGCGTTTCGAGATCGTATCCGAACGCCCCCGACTCCTGCTGCGTTCCGCCCTTGCCCACCCCAAAATGGACCCGGCCTTTGGAGAGCAGGTCCAGCGCGCTGATGCGTTCCGCCACCTTGATCGGATGGTTCATCGCTGGGGGCAGGCAGACGACGCCGTGGCCTATGTGGATCCGCTCCGTCTTGCCGGCGATGAAGGCCAGGAAGGTCTCGGGCACAGACATGTGGGCGTAGTTGGTGAGCGCGGTGTGCTCGACTGCCCAGATCACGTCGAAGCCCATCTCCTCCGCCAGAAGACACTGCTCGACCATCTCGTCGAAGACTTTTCGATCGCCCTCCCGTGACGCATCGATCGTCTGTGCCTCATAGATCAAAGAGAACTTCACTGACCACTCTCCTTCTCCGAAGCGATCGCGGCTCCGGGGCCAGACGGCGGGAATGTCCCGGGGGTCTAGTTCAGGTTGTAGATCCTGGCGGGGGTCCCCTCGAGCACGTTGTGGACCACATCCTCGGGCAATCCCGCGAGGACCTGGTCGATGTAGTCTCGCGGAGGGAGGGCCGGAGTCGCGGGCCCGGGCGACATGCTGGTCGGGTGAGGGTAGTCCGTCTCCCACATGATGTTGTTGGGGAAGCGCTCGAGAGCCTGCCTGAGCGCGTTCTCCTCGAACCAGAAACAGCCGTAGATCTGACGCTCGAAATACTCGGTCGGCAGCAGATCGTATTCGGGATGCTCCTTCGACACCCCACCGTTGCGCCATTGCCAGTCCATTGCTTCGAGTGCGCTGCCGATCCAGCCCACGCCGCTCTCGACCGAGACGAAGTCGAGCTTCGGGAAGCGATGGCAGACACCACCGAAGATCACGTCCGCGATCTGCTTCGAGTTGTCGGCAAAGAGCGTCGAAGAGACGCGGGCGAAGTTGGCCTTGGGGCCTCCGGACGCGCTGAACTCGGCCGCCATGTCCTCGAACGAGCCGCCACCGATGTGAAAGCTGATGGAGAGATCGTGGTCTTGAGCGGCCGCATAGACCCGATCCCAATGCGGCTCGAAGAGCGCCGGCTGCCCCCATGTCTTGGGCTGGTTGCAGGCCAGGACGGCCTTGTGACCGAGCTTTGCACAGCGCTCGATCTCCCCGACCCACGCGTCGACATCCCAGAAGGGGCTGGCCATTACGGGAATCAGACGATTCGGATCGGCGCTGCACCACTCGATCAGGAAATCGTTGTAGGCCTGCACACAAGCGAGCATGAGCTCCGGCTGCTCGAGTGCGATGAAAGCTCCGGATCCGAAGCCGCCTGCATTGGGATAGATGAGCTGGGCGTGAATGCCGTCCGCGTCCAGGAGAGACAGGCGTGCCTTCGGGTCCCAGGACTCCACGGGGCATTCATCGAAGGTCATGCGGCTCTCGGGGAAAGTGCCATCGAAGCCGGCGGCCGTGACCATCCCCGGTCCCATTCCGGCGTTCTTGCCGCCCATGACCCAGACATCCCTCCCCTCGATGCGTTCGAGACGGGGAACCGCATCGCCCCATTTCTTCGGCAGACGTGAGGTCCAGAGGTCGGGCGGCTCGGTCACATGGGCGTCGGTGTCGACTGCACGATGTCGGTCAAAGAAAGATTTGCTCACGGGTTGCCTCCTCGTCGGAACGGTCGATTCCAGACATCGGGTTGTTCGAGCCGAGCCACCGACCTTGGCGCTCGGGGATTGGGTGGACTCCATATCTGGAGGGCGACCCGGGGGATGCGTCCGGCTCCCAGCGCAGAGCCAGTGCAATGACAATCTATGCGAATTCGATCATGGACGTCCAGCTCCAGATTTCTCGATGGCTGTCGGTGGCTCGTCGAGCGTGGTGGGCGCGAAGGGCGCCAGGAGGGCAGGCGGTGTCCGGCGGGTGCAGCGCCCCGGCCCGGCGTGCTAACTCATCCCCCCGATGGCGGACGCCCCTCAGCCCCTCCGCAACCTGCGGGTCGTCGACTTCTCGTCGGAGATCGCGGGACCGTACGCAACCAAGCTCTGGGTCGACGCCGGTGCCGACGTCA